>JAZUEG010000452.1:0-11390 GCA_045640025.1 Bacteroidales bacterium | reverse complement strand
CTGTTGATGGCCACTATATATATGGCGTATGTGAGCGACGACGCCAATACAGCCATTACTCCGGCTATGCTGGCCGCGCCCTCGCCACGGCTCAGCATCACCACTCCGGCCACCGCAAGCGCCAGCGAGCAGATAATGCGTCCGCTCACCTTCTCGCCGAAAAACAGGGCCATGATTACAGCCACCATTATCGGATAGCTGAACAGGATGGTGGAGGCAAGGCCCGCGTCCATGTAGTTGAAACTCATGAAAAGAAATATCGACGAGAACATGAACATGATGCCCAGCGCTATGCACACGAGATATTCACGCGCCTTCAGCTGAAAGCGCTTATGTGTGAATGCCATCACAAGCGCCATCAGCAGTACAGCCCACACGTATCTGTAGAAAAGTGTGGATATAGTATTGAGCCCCTCGTGATAGCAGTGCAGCGCGCCTAACGGATTGGTGCCGTAGCATATCGACGCAAATATTCCTGCAATAATTCCCTTGGCTTTCATATTTTTAAAGTGATTGAAGTGTTGAAGTGTTGAAGTGTTGAACTTCTCCACTCTAATCTCTCCACTCTAATCTCTCCTCTTTAATCTCTTTCTTCTTCTTGTTGCAGAGGTATACACCCAAAATGGTGATTATGCAGCCTACCACGGCATACACCGTAATCTGCTCGCTGAATACCACATGACCGGTGATGAGGGCCACTACTGGATTGAAATACAGATAATTGGACGATACAACGATTCCTATGCGGCTGGTTACGATGTTCCAGAGCAGGAAACATCCAAGCGAGGCCACCAGTGCCAGAAAAACCACATTGAACAGCACGTCGCCATGTGAAAACATATCAGCTGATATGTGTATATCATCAAACAGGAAATACGGCAGCATGGTAACAACGCCCCAGAAGAAGACCTTCCTGGTGATAACGAACGAGTCGTAGCGCTTCGACATCACCCTCAGGATTATGGAATAGAACGCCCAGCAGAGCGATGCGGCCAGGCTCAGGATTATTACGAGAGGATTGTCGTCGAGGATAAAGATGCCGTTGAAAACCACCAGCGCCGTGCCCACGAGCGCCGTCACCGATCCCACGAGAAAACTGCTGCTGAGTTTCTCGCTGCGCCATATCATCCTGTTGATGAGGGCGGTAATAACGGGAGTACTGCACACTATGAGCGCCACGGTGGATGTTACCGAGGCTATGCCTACAGCCGTATTCTCGGTGAGAAAATACACCGATCCGCCCGTAATGCCCAGCAGCATAAAGAGAAACTCATCTTTCAACGATTTGGATTTCAGGTAATTGTGGCTGAACGGAAGCATTACCAAATATGCTATCACAAAACGGACAGTCATAATCTCTGCCGGACTCATGCCGGCATTCAGGAGCACCTTGCTCGATACAAAGGTGCTGCCCCACACCATCGACGCAATGAGCGCGAATACGTGGAACGGCCAGGATTTTTTCATTCGTAATTCGTAATTATTTAATAATCAGTTCCTCCAGATTTACCTTTGGCACATAATGCACATTGTTGCTGTCGCGGTAATACTTGTGCGATTCAGTTTCGGAGATGGGTACTATCTTGATATTTTCCATAGATTTGCCTATGGCCATTACAGCTAATGGCGTGAGATCCAGCCCGAGCTCTTTGCGGATGTTCTCCCTGTTGAATGCGCAGATTATCAGTCCGTTGAGTCCCACTTCCACGGCCTTCAGCAGCATACTCTGCAGCGATATTCCGAGGTCTATGTAGGTCATGCTGTCGGGTTCGCGGTTGGCGCACGCTATTACAAAAGCCCTTGGCTCGGTGCCCTCCAGGGGCAGGTTTAGCTCCGGCAGCGCGCCTCCAAGCTTTATGTTGGAGTTCACGATGTCCACCTCGCGAGGGTCGGTTACGATCCTGAATCTGAGCGCCTGCTGATTTCTCGCCGACGGAATTTTGGTATTAACGCCCACAATGCGCCTCAGCACCTCCGGGCCGGGCTCCACATTGTGGTCGTATCCGCGCACGCTGCGGTTTTTCAGCAATAGCGCGTCGAGCCCTTGTCCCACTTTCTTCACCGTTTTCCTTGAGCCGAAAACGTCGTTGTATCTTTTTTCTAAGTAATTGTCTGCCATTGGGTTATTGAAATTGAATTCAGGATTCAAAATTATATAAAAAATGGCATTAATGAAACAATTTTGATGAAATTTGTTCCATCACCTCCTTTCTGGTATCCTCCGGCTTTATGAATTTGTCCACGTAATTAGATAGGTCTATGTTGCGGATGTCCTCTTTGTATTGGTTCAGGTATAGTTCCCTCATTTCGGGATTGGCGGCTATCTCTTTTTTGTAGATAACTGCTACCGCGGCCTCTGGTTTCATTACCGCAATGGTGGCGCCGTGCCATGCAAGCACCGCATCGGCGCCCAGGCTCTTGCTGCCCATGGCCACGTATCCTCCGCCAAGCGATGGACGCAGGATTACGGTGATTTTCCTTACCGTGCTTACCGAGTATTCGTGGATAATCCTTGCGCCGTGGCGGATGAGGCCGCGGTTTTCCTGCTCGCGGCTGCACTTGAAGCTCTTGATATCCACGAGCGTAATTATCGGCAGATGTAGGTCGTTGCAGAGTTTTACGAAATCCGCAATCTTGTCGGCCGCGTCGATGTCGATGTCGCCGTTCATTACGGCAGAGTTGTTGGCCACTATGCCTGCGCTCTGTCCGCCTATCCGGGCGAAGGCAGTCACGCAGCTTGGCGCAAAATCCTTTCTCACCTCCATGCATTGGGCTCCGTCGGATATCGCGGATAGTATTGTATGTATCTCGCTATCAGCTGATATGCTGTATCCTGATGGCTCCTCTGCCGTATGGGCGCCAGCTGATATCATTGCCATTAGCTGCCGTGCGTCTGATATGCACTGCTCCTCGCTGTCGGCTATGAAATGGGCGTTGCCTGATACAGAGGCCGATACCTGTGCGCCACCGAGGTCCTCGGCGCTTACGTCCTCGCCGGTGTTGCTCTTGATTACGGCCGGGCCGTTTATGAACATCTTCGAGAGGCCCCTTACTGTGAATACCAGGTCCATGAGGGCGGGGGAGTAGGCCGCTCCGCCTGCGCACGGGCCCAGTATCAGACCTATCTGAAGCAGTTTTCCTCTGGCCCGGGCGCACAGCCTGAATATCTCGCCGTAGCCGTGCAGCGCGTCCACGCCTTCCTGTATTCTGGCGCCGCCGCTGTCGAGTATGGCTATGATTGGGCATCCGAGCTGAAACGCCTTTACCATTATGCTTATTATCCGCCGGGCGTGTGCCTTGCCGAGCGATCCGCCTTTTACGGCCGAGTTTTGCGCGTAGATGCAAACATCCCTGCCATTCACCTTTCCCGTTCCGCTTATTACGCTTTGGGACACCTCGCTGTCCATCTCGCGGAATGTTCCGCTGTCCAGCATCAGGTTTATACGGTCTATGGCAGGGATCTTTGTTGTCATTTTATTTTTTTTTCAGCTAATGGCTATCTTACTGATATTATGCTGTCTACCACGTATTTCTGCATACCTCTCCATGGCAGGGTGTTCTTGTATTCCTTGTAGTGGAGGCTTACCTCGCGGCCGGCGCACTTCATCAGCGAGTCGGCTATGCGCTCGTCGGTAACAGAGAATTCCCATGACTCCTCGCTTGCCGATACGAATTTGCCGAGATTTACCTCGCCCTCGTAGGTCTTGAAGATGTAGCCCTTGTGTTTGATGTCTTTCAGCTGGCCTCCCTTAACACCTTCGGCAAAAGCCCACATGTATCGGAAGTAGAATACCAGGGCTCCTATGATCAGGAGTCCCAGAATTGTGATAATAATCCATTTCTTTTTCATAATGATATCTGTTTAGGGATTAGTCGTTTATCATCATAGGCATCAGGAGCATCAGCTCGTCTTCCTGCTCGCTCTCTTTCTCGAGGGGGAGGATGATGCCTGCGCGCGATGGGTCGCTGAGCTCGAATACCACGTTCTCGCTGCTCATGGCCGATAGTATCTCGATGAGGAATGCCGACTTGAAGCCGATGCTCATGTCCTCGCCCTGATACTGTGCGCTCACCTTCTCGTATGCCGATATCGAGAAGTCGATGTCCTGTGCCGAAACTGTGATCTGGTCGCCGCGGAGCTCCAGCTTAATGAGGTTGCTGGCCTGGCTTGCGAATACAGATACGCGTTTCAGGGTGTTCACGAGGTCCATTCTGGTGATTGTGAGCTTGTTGGGGTTGTTGGTAGGGATAATGGTCTCGTAGTTGGGGTACTGTCCGTCTACCAGGCGGCATATCATCTCGTAGTCGCTCAGGATAAAGTATGCGTTTTTCTCGTCGAACTGGAGCTTTATCTGGTCGTTCTCCTTTGCGAGTATGTTCTTGAGCATGTTGGCAGGCTTCTTGGCGAGTATGAATGATGCGTTGCTCTGGCACTCGATGTTGGAGTTGCGGTATCTTACGAGCTTGTGGGCGTCGCTGGCGGCAAATGTTGCGCCCTGTGGTGCCACTGTTATCGATATTCCGTTCATTACAGGACGGAGCTCGTCGTCGGCGGTGGCAAACAGGGTTTTCATTATTCCCTTCAGCAGGGTGTGGCCCGGCATCGATATTGATGTGGTGCTGCCCTCGTTGAGTCGCTGCATCTCGGGATACTCCATTCCGCTCTGTCCCATTACCGAGAACTTGCCGTTGTCGCTCAGGATGTCTACGCCCATGGTGTCGTTGTTGATCTCGAAAATCAGTGGCTGCTCGGGAAACTCCTTCAGGATGTCGGTAAGGCGCTTGGCGTCGATGGCTATTGTGCCCTCGCCGTCCACGTTGTCGAGATTCAGGCGTGTGCGCATTGTGGTCTCGAGATCCGATGCGGTGATGGTGAGTGTGCCGTCCTGGATCTGGAAAAGGAAGTTGTCCAGGATGGGAAGTGTATTCTTGCTGCTGATAACCCTGCTTACTGACTGCAGACGGCTGAGCAGTTCGGTGCTTGATACTACGAATTTCATGTTTGTTGTTGGTTTTTGTTAATTTTGTTCTTGTAAAATTGTATTCTTGTCCATAGGCTCCAGGCTCAAAAATCTGATTATCTTGTTGTTGTAATCATATATTGCAGCCTTGTCGCCGTATTTCATTATCTGGAAGTTGCGAGATTTCTGACGGTGTCCGCTCAGAGTGCCCACTATGTCGAGATACTGACCTGTGATGTCGGCGGTGTGCACGCTCTCCCCTCCGTAAACCTTGATGGCCCTGGCCACGGTGCTGTCGGTAACCTCCTCCAGCATTTTCTCTTCCACATCCAGCCATGTCAGCATATCCACATGCTCGTTTATGGAGATGTATTCCTTGAAGTGCGGACGTTCCTCTATAAACCATCCACGCATTTGGTCGTCATCCGATTCCTGGTAGATGCCGGGAGCTGATATCTCGTAGAATTTTCCTATCTCGAGATCGTCCCAGTCGGGGCCGCCCTCGGTCAGGTTTTCTTCCGGCAGAAAAATCCTGTTGGGCAGTGCAGCCGCGCCGAAACTTCCCGGAGCCTCGGGTTCTCTGGGCCCGGAATCCGGTTCGCCATTAGCTGCCGGCTCCTGTGCCCATGCCGATACCGCTATCATGGCAGAAGCTATTGATAATAGAATTTTTTTCATGGTATTTCAATCTCTATACTTTAATCTCTAATCTCTACACTCTCCACTCTACACTCTCCACTCTACACTCTCCACTCTACACTCTCCACTCTAATCTCTCCACTCTAATCTCTCCACTACACCTCGTATCCGAAACCTTTCAGACGGTTGGTGTTGTCGCGCCAGTCCTTGCTAACCTTCACGAAAATCTCGAGATAGATTTTCTTTCCGAAGAAAGCCTCTATCTCCTTTCTCGAAAGCGCGCCCAGTCTCTTGAGAGCCTGTCCGCCCTTGCCGATGATGATTCCCTTCTGGCTGTCGCGTATCACATTAATCACAGTCTGGATGCGGATGATGTTTTCCTCCTCCTTGAAAGTCTCCACCTGCACCTCCACTGAATACGGAATCTCCTTGTCGTATAGCTCGAGCACCTTCTCGCGGATAATCTCGCATACGAAGAAACGCTCAGGCTTGTCGGTGAGGCGGTCTTTCTCGAAGTATGGCGGATTCTCGGGCAGCAGCGATACTATCTTGTCGAGGATGTTCTCTGTGTTGAACTTGTGCAGGGCCGATACCGGATACACCTCGGCCTTGGGAATCAGGGTTTTCCAGTCGGCAATTATCTCCTCCACCTTGGCCTGGTCGGGAGCCAGGTCTATCTTGTTTACCAGTATCACCACTGGACAGGCCAGCCTGTTCACCATATCGAGGAAAAACTTGTTCTTGGTCCTTGTCTCCAGCACGTCGGTTATGTAGAGGATTACGTCGGCATCCTCCAGAGCCGATTTGGAGTAGTTGAGCATGCTCTCCTGAAGCTTGTACATAGGCTTCAGCACGCCCGGGGTGTCGCTGTATACTATCTGATAGTCGTCGGTGGTCACCACGCCCATTATCCTGTGACGGGTGGTCTGACTCTTGTTGGTGATAATGGAGAGACGCTCTCCCACCAAGATATTCATCAATGTGGATTTTCCCACGTTGGGGTTTCCCACTATGTTTACAAAACCTGATTTGAAGCCCATTTTTCTATAGTGCTAAAATAAATACGTAGCAAAGATAATATAAATATCCGATACTATTTGAATTTTATTTCTTAATTTTGTGTGTCATTTAATAAAAATCCTCATGCACAGATACATTGTCATCTTTATTATCGGGCTTTTGGTCCTTCCGATGTCGTCGGCGGGGCAGGTGCGGGCCGGCTACAGCAGGCTCTCTCAGGATTCGGCCATGCTGAGCGCGGGCATCGAGATCGTATTCAAGGGCGGCACGCTGTATAAGCTCAACAGCCGCGGACTGGTGGAGGAGGGCACCCCGGCCCGCGACATCGACCTCTGGACACCTGGACCCATGATACTGTTTTCGCAGGCAGGCCCCGTTAAGCTCAACGACGAGGGGCGCGCGTATTTCGGCACTTTGGGAGCTAATACGCTTATCCAGTGTGTAGACAACGAGTTTCGCGAGTTTGCCCGGGGCAACAGGGTCCAGTTCAATGAGGATGGCCTGCTCATCAGCGGCACTCCTGTAGGCAGCATATCGTTTGTGCTTCAGGACCAGGAGTTTATGTCGCAGCCGGGCACAGCGGTCAAGTTCTATCCCAACGGCCGCATACAGTATGTGCATCCGCAGTCCAATATGAGGATACTCACATCGTCGGGCAGCAGGCTGGTGATATCGTCCGAATCGTGGGTGGAGCTCAGCGAGACCGGCAAGTTTCTGCGCGGCAAGCTCCAGCGCCGATACGTGGAGCGCCATGCCGACGGCAGTGTCACCGAGCACAAGGCCGGCGAGACCATCCGCATGGATTCCGACGGCAACATCATACAGTAATAAAAAAGGCATGGACAATTTTTATTCTGTCCATGCCTTTTTTGTATTTTTTTGTTATCAGCTGATAGCGTTGTATTTTTTTTCTATCAGCTGATAGCGTTGTATTAGTTTTTCTATCAGCTGATAGCGTGTATTAGTTTTTCTTTTCCACGTCGGCTATTATGTCGAGACCGGCCTTCACCTTGTCGCCGAGTTTTACACGCACCTTGGTGCCTATCGGGAAAAACATATCGACTCTCGATCCGAACTTTATGAAACCGAACTGACGGCCCTGCTTGGCTGTGTCGCCCACCTGTACGGGGCATACTATGCGGCGTGCCACAAAACCGGCTATCTGGCGGAACATAATCTCGTAGCCATCCTCTGTCTTTACGGCGATGGTGGTGTGCTCGTTGTCGGATGATGACTTGGGATTGCTGGCTATCAGATATTTGCCGTCATGATGCTTGAAGTATGTTACCTCGCCGGAGATGGGCCAGCGGTTGGAGTGCACGTCCCATACCGACATGAATATCGAAACCTGGAGGCGCTTGTCCTTGAAGTACTCGTTTTCCTCTGTCTCCTCTATTACCACCACCTTGCCGTCGGCCGGCGACAGCACCACGTACTCGTTTTCCACGATCTTGCGGTCGGGGTTCCTGAAAAACTGGAGCACCAGTACTATCAGGAATATCGTGGCGGCCTGGAATACGAACTGGAGCCATGTAGGCAGTATCTTCTCGTGAAGAAAATGGTAGTATATGAAATACAGTGCGGCTACAAACAGCACCACTACCAGGATGGTAGCATATCCTTCTTTGTGTATATGTATCATGTGCGTATTAAAGTTTTCGGTTTTGTTTTTTTTCTAATTAGTCATTATTAATATTGTGAACCATACGGGAGGACAGGCCAGCAGCGCGCTGTCGAACCTGTCGAGCACTCCGCCGTGTCCCGGCAGCAGCTTGCCCGAATCCTTGATATCGGCGTTGCGCTTCAGCATCGATTCGGCCAGGTCGCCCAGGTTGGCGAATGTTACTGTTACCAAGCTTATCACTATCCACTGCCATAGCTCGAGCTCGGGCACAAAATAGTGGATAGGCCATGCCGAGAGTATGGTGAAGGCTATTCCGCCGGCCAGGCCCTCGAATGTCTTCTTGGGCGATATGCGCTCAAACATCTTGTGCTTGCCGAACAGCTTGCCCGCGCAGTATGCTCCTGTATCAGATATCCATACCATTACGAAGAAGCTCAGGAATATCTTGCCCGAGAATACGTGGGTGACGGGCAGATAGGTGAGGTTGCTCATAATGCCGAACGGCAGGGCCACGTATATCACTGCAAAGAGTGTCTGCGCCCAGTCGGATGTGGGTGTGCTCTTCTTGCGGAAGAGCTCTATGATGGGTATTATGGTTACCATGGCGGGTATTACATACAGCCACTTGGATTCTATCCAGTACCATGAGTTGAATACCAGCAGCAGGAATGTTACCATTCCTATGGTGAGACCTGTGCCCTTCTGCGGTGTAAAACCAAGGTTGTTGCTTATCTTGTAGAATTCCAGCATACCCACCACGGTAAAGAATCCGAACAGCAACACAAACAGCAATGGATTCAATGTTACCGAGCACACTATTGCGGCTATGAATATCGATCCTGTAATAATTCTTGCCCAGATGCTATTCATTTTCGTTGGATGTGATGGATTTTAGAATGTCGGTGGCGTCGTCGAGGTCAAACTCGTCAACAAATACGTCGATGTCGACAGCCAGTGTTATGTCGTTTTTGGCTACAGCCACAGCCTCTATCTCGAAATTCTCGAGGAGGGCTATTGCGTAGTCGGCCTCCAGCTGGTCGGTGTATGTGGCGGCCAGCTTCCACTTCTTGCTCTCGTTTATCAGCTGGGTGGCCATTTCCTGCTTGTCGGCCTCCACGCTCAGGGTGTATCCGCTGTCCTTCTGATCGATGATGGCGCGTATGCCCTGGTTGGCGAGCATCTTCTCGTGGATCTGTGCCATCTGGCGCTCCTTCACGGTTTCGGCTACAGCCCATCCTTCCAGATTGTTGAATATGCTGGCGGTTTTTTCCAGATTGTGGTCTTCCACATAGATATCGAGCTCGGTTTTCATGAACTTGACGTCGCGTTTCTTGATCACGATGCTTGGTATGTGATACTGGTTGAGTATCTCCACGCGGTATCTGGTCTGCGAGACTTTGTAGCATGTTTTGGCGGGGCCCCATCCTTTTAGGGCGGTGCCCTCAAGATATGGGATCACAGCTTTTACATCCTCGTTGTTTACATACAGCTCGTAGTTGTCGAGCACGTATCGCGGATTTTTGCTCACTCTTATGGTGGAGTTTATTCCGTTGGCCTCCAGCACGTCTTTCAGACGCTCTATTGGTCCGCGCATTACAAACGAGTCTACCTTGGTAAGTCCCTTGTATTCCTCGATGATGGCCAGGGCCTTTTTCTCGAAGTCCTTGGTTACATACAGCTCGTATTCCCCGATAAGAAAGAGGCTGTCCTTGGCGTTCACTGTTACGGCCTTTACGTCGTTCTGATACAGAATGGTGCGTATGATATCGGCCTGATACTGTGATTCAAAGGAATATATCTTTATCCATTCTTCCATAATTTGAATCTATGTTGAAGTTTTTGTCAAGTATTGCCCTCTGTGTTGGCAATCGTCTTAATTGTTGTCGGCGTTGGGTTCGGTGCTTGTTTCCGGCTGCTGGGCGGGTGTATTCTGTTCGCCATTAGCTGCGCTGTCCTGTGCAGGAATCTCCTCGGGAGCCTGGCCTGATGGCGCGGGAGGGTTGTATGGCGGAGGGGTTATTGCCCTTGTGGCATACAGTGCCTCTTCCTGCTCCTTGGTGGAGAATTTTCGCTTGCCGAAGATTTTTTCTACATCCTCGGTGAATATCACCTCGTTTTCGAGCAGGAGCTCGGCCAGCTGGGCCACCTTGTCCTTGTTTTCTATGATGATTTGCTTGGCCCGCTGATATACAAAGTCGAGAAGCTCACGGGCTTCCTGGTCGATGATTTCGGCGGTTTTCTCTGAATACGGCTTGGTGAATCCGTAGTCGTCGGGCGATGAGTTGTAGTAGCTCAGATGGCCGATTTTCTCGCTCATTCCGTAGAACGACACCATGCCGTATGCGTATTTGGTAACACGCTCCAGGTCGTTGAGCGCGCCTGTTGAGATTTTTCCGAAGTTGACCTCCTCGCTGGCTCTTCCGCCTACAAGGGAGCACATCTCGTCTATCATCTGCTCCTTGGTGGTAATCTGGCGCTCCTCCGGCAGATACCATGCTGCGCCCAGGGCCTTGCCTCTTGGCACTATGGTAACCTTGATGAGCGGATGCGCGTGCTCCAGGAGCCAGCTTACTGATGCGTGGCCGGCCTCGTGGTATGCTATGGTGCGTTTCTCGTTTTCAGAGATTATCTTGTTTTTCTTTTCAAGGCCGCCTATTATGCGGTCTATGGCATCCAGGAAGTCCTGCTTGTCGATGCTCTCCTTGTTGTGGCGGGCGGCTATGAGCGCGGCCTCGTTGCACACATTGGCGATATCGGCGCCCGAGAATCCCGGTGTCTGCTTGGATAGGAATCCGAGGTCGAGCGATGCGTCTACCTTGAGTCCGTTGAGGTGGACATTGAATATCTCGCCTCTCTCGTTGAGGTCGGGCAGGTCTATCATTATCTGTCGGTCGAAACGGCCTGCTCTCAGCAATGCGGCGTCGAGGATGTCCACGCGGTTGGTGGCGGCTATCATTATGATGCCGGTATTGGTCTCGAAACCATCCATCTCGGTAAGCAGCTGATTGAGGGTAGACTCTCGCTCGTCGTTGCTGCCGAAACCGGCTCTCTGGCTTCTGGCGCGGCCTATGGCGTGTATCTCGTCGGTGAAGATGATGCACGGAGCCTTCTGCTTGGCCAAGTCGGATCGTAGCCATGGCGGTCTG
>JAZUEG010000451.1:0-5277 GCA_045640025.1 Bacteroidales bacterium | reverse complement strand
ATCTTTATGTTGTTGCCCCTCAGCATAAAACCCGCTCTCAGGGCTATGCTGCGGTTGGGCTCCAGCTGAAACGTTGCTTCCACCTTTCCGTTCCTGATGATGATTTCGCTGTTTTCTATTGCCGGAAAATATTCGCCGTTGCCCAGCTGATAGTTCTTCAGCTCGCCCTTGTTGTCCCTGCCGAAAAAGTTGGCTATCAGCAGATACTTTCCTCTCAGGTCCTCGGTTATTACTCCCATCCATCCATCGGTAAGCAGAGTGTCGAGGCTTGATGTTTTTTCAGCTAATGCCTTGGTTTCTGTGGCGCTTATCTTGCTCAGGTATACCTGTGAGTTTCGTCCCACTATGGTGGTGCCGTTTATCAGCCTTCTCTTGTCGGAATACGATGTGTAAAGCTCCCTTATGTATATCGACGACGACTGCCTTATCCTGTCCAGAAACATTGTCTTCACCGGCGATAGGTTTATCACGCCTATCTTGTTGTCGATGTTCAGCCATCCTGTGTTTTGTTTCCAGCTCGTTTGTCCTGTCACTGTGTCGCATCCGTTTTCGTGGTATAGTATTCGCCTTATGTTGGTGAACGGGTCCATCGATAGAGTCATCTGTCCGCATCGCTCCTCGGTGATGGTTCGGTTTCCGTTGTTGGTGCGGGTCATGTCGATGGAGATTACCGCATTGCCCGGAGTAGCGTACAGCGCATGGCGGCGGGTCAGGTAATAGCTGTTGGTGGCGTATTCGCAGTTCATCACAAAACTGTTGGAATCCGTGCTTATCCTTGGCGTAATGCTGTTTACGCCGTTGTTGGGTGTGGTCTCCACTCTGTAATGCCCCAGGAAATTGCCTGTGCAGTTCATGTTGCGGAACGGCACCGCGGTCTTGCAGTATCCGGGATCGTTGGGCACTATTATTCCCGAGAAATCCCTCTTGCCCGATACCGAGAATATCACAAACCTGTCGGGCGATGCTGACCTCACTACATACTGGCTCATGTACATCTTGGCCTTGTAGTGCCGGCGGTAGAATTCGTCCCAGCTGGATGGCTTCATATTTTGTGTTTTTGCTGCCTCGTGCATCAGATACGTCATCATTACCCTGTGGGCCTGCACTCCCATGCGGCGCTGTCCTATGTCGCTGTTCAGCAGCCACGATCCGTCATTGGTGGTTTTCTGTCGCGCCTTTATGTTCTTGTAGGCCATGTTTTCGAGCATCAGCGCGTCGGCGTCGCGCAGGAAACACGCCATGGTGCTGTATGTGGTTATCTGGTCAAAAAGGTACTGGCTCCAGTCGTTGCCGTTGGGCATGGCGAGTTCGCCGTCGGGCAGGGCCAGATAGTTGAGCACCTCGTCGTTTACGGCCTTGCAGTTGTGCATCAGCGCGTTGGTGTGGTATTTTACGTTTCCGTGCAGCTCCTGCTGAAACATCTTCAGCGCGAGAGCCGCCTCGCCGAGCTCCTGAATGGCCACGTTCTGATATCCGGGATGAAAATAGTTGTGGTTCTGCAGCGTGTAGTCATCGAATAGGTTGCTGCCCACATGGAGCTGCCTTACCTGTACGCTGTCGATATCGGGGTCTATCACGGTGGTGGATTTGGCGTCGCTGTAGTGCGATAGAGTGTTTATGGCCAGCTTCCTCATGTGCTTGAAATATTTTTCGGCCTTGTGTGAGTCTGGAAAAAGCCCTATATTAGCTGCCAAAACACAAACATCCCATCCGTTTTCCTCGGCGCGTGTGTCCAGTTTCATGTTGGTCTTTATTGGCACCTGTATTATGTGGTCGCACTCGGCGTCCAGCACTTTCTGGATGTTGTTTTTCTGTATTGTGCTCAGGCTGTCCCAGAGAAAAAACGCCTGATACGCCATCGACATGGCCCATAGCGACGATTCGAACTGATAGCTGTTGCTCAGGCTTCCCCAGTTGCGGTTGTCCCGGCATCGGTATGATGATGTGGCCTTGTGGGTGGAGTATGTGAAAGTGAGCGATTTTTTTGCCATGGAATATAGCTTGTCGTAAGTAACACCTTCAGGCAGAGCCGTGTTGTTGGCCTGTCCGTATTTCCAGAGGAATGCGCATACCATGCCGAGGTCGGCGGTGGTGCGTATTCCGTCTTCCGATCCGGTCATGGTTTCCTTGCATCTGAATCCGCCTACCGAGTCGCGCTGCGAGTTGGTCTTTTTCTCATTTATGAAGTTCTTGTCCATGTATGCCGAAAATTTGGCCAGCATGTTCAGCAGGTCGGTCTTCATCTGGTTTTCGGCTACAAATTTGTGGTCTATCACGCCTTCGGTAGGCGATTGGAAGTTCAGCAGAGAGTCTGCTTTCTGGGCGTGTGCTCCGCCAATTAATATTATGGAGATTATTATAGATAGTAATGTCTTTCTCATTTATATAAAATTACGTTTTAGCTGCAAATATAATCTTTTTTCCGTTTTTTCCGAAAAATGATTGCCTTATTCTTCTCTATTTCGGATAATTGTTGTAATTTTGTGTAATAGTTATCATTATTTTTTTTTAATCAAAAAACTATGCAGAAATTATTGAGTTTGCTTCCTTACATCCTTAATAAGAAGGTGTGGATAGGAATAGCCGTAATAGTGGCAGTGCTTGTATCTCTCAAGCTCTCTGCTGCCATTGATTGGAGCTGGTGGCTGGTGTTGCTTCCATTCTGGTTGCCATTAGCTCTCATCATCATTCCTCTGATAATCACCATTATCAAGATCAGGAAAATGAAAAACCAGTTCAACGACATGATGAACGGCGGCAAGTAATTACAGCAAACGGGACTCCAGCATCAGATGTAGGAGTCCCGTTTTTGTTTTTTTCTTGGCAGCTAATGGCGTTATATCTTGAATGTGAGCATCGTGATGTCATCTGTCTGCTCCAGGTCGCCCACCCAGTCCTCAAAGAATTTCTTGAACTGGGTTTTCTGCTCGGTGAGTGTGAAAACCTGTTTCTTTCCAATTTCCTTCTTGAAGTTTACTGCCAGGAGTTTCTTCATGAACGGACCGCCCACCACCTCGGTGCATCCGTCGGAATACATGTATATGGTGTCGTCCTGGTAGAGCTGAATCGGTATCAGGTTGAAAGTCTTGCCGTCGTGGATTTTTCCGATGGAGAGATTGTCGCCGTAATATTCGGTTACCTCGCCTCGGCGCGATATCACCATTGTGCGCTTGGCCGCCGCGAAAAATCCCTTCAGGGTCTCAGTGTTGTACATGAACATCGACAGGTGGAGTCCGTCGCGCTCTATATCTGTCACAAATTCCTCGCCCATGGTGTTCTGTATCTTGGCGTTCAGGTCGTTGAGCACGAGGTCCGGTCTCAGCTCCGATATCTTCCTGATATTCAGCACTTCGTCCAGCAGGTAGAGGTCCACACCCGAGAGCACTGCTCCCGATATTCCCTGCATATTGCAGTCGCCCACTCCGGCTATCACCCAGTTGTCTATCTTCTTGGCAAACCAGAAGTCGCCTCCAATCTTCTCCTTTGGGTTGCTGTATAGGAAAAAGTCGTTGAAAATGTGCTTGGTGGGAGTTAGGGCCACCTGCAGCACGTTTCTCAGTCGTGTGGCGTAGTTCTGATTGTCGAGCAGTGCCGAGTTGGCCTTTTCGAGGCTCTTGTTCTGGTATTTCAGCTGATACTGTACTTCTGCCACCTGCGCCTGTAGGTTGTGGATATTCTGGTTCTGCTCTTCAAGCTGCTGGTTTTTCACCACAATCTGCACGTTCTTGCGCTCGGTCTCCTTGTTGCGCTCCATGATCTGGAGATTCAGCACCTTGGCGTTCTCTATCTGGCTCTCTATCTCGCGTTTCTGTTCCTGAAGCTGGTTGTACTGCTCGGTGAGTTTCACCTTCTGCATCTCCGATTCCTTCAGCAGGCGCTCTTTCTCGTTCTTGTCGGATAGGAATGTTATCAGCTGACGGCCAATAATTCCGAACTCAGTGCGCTTTTGGCTGAGGGTTTCCAGCGTAGGGATGTCCTCCTTGTTGAGCGATTCTGCGGTCTGCATCAGCGGTTTTACAATGTACCGGCGCGAATATATCGCTGCCGCAAGGAACATCACCAGTACTATGCCGAACATTATGAAGAGCATCGGCATAAAGTTTTTGAGGATTTTTCCGAGCTCGTTTTCGCTGCGGAAACACATGTATGCCACAGGATTGCCGTAGTTGTTGTTTAGCGGAACATTGTGCACCATTATATCGTCGGATTCCGATTCTGCGGCAGGATCGCTGTTGTTTCTCACTATCTGAATATCCACATTGCCGAGAGCCGTTCTGTAGTTGTTTATCAGCGAGTCGTTCACCTCCCTTATCAGGATCATGTATCCCGATGGGTTTTCCTTTCGGGTATTGATATCGTATGACGGCACCACTGTGCTGCCGAAATGCTCATAGAGTTTCTGCCCGTGGTATATGAAGAAATGATTCTTGTATGATCTCTGGAATAGGTTCTTGATCTTGAGCTCGCCAAAGAAATCCACGTCCTTATATTTTTCCAGCGGATTCTCGTATATTATCTTTCCATCAGTATCGAAAAGGGCGATATTGGCCATATCGTAGCTCTCGCTCATGCTGCCGATATTGTCGTGTACCCATTCCTCGTCTGCCTCCGAAGGCTCGTTGATGTAGTCTATCAGCTCGTCCCATGCGGAGTTTTCGTGCACTACCGCATTGGCCTGTTCCTGCTTTATTTTCAGGATCTGGTCTATCATCTCGGTTTTCTGGTCGTTGCCTATCTTCATGATGGCGTAGTTCTGCTTGGTCTGCACCTTATAATAATAGAACATCGCCAAGAGCAGTATTATAATGCTGATGGTGCTAATGGCTATCAATCCTAATTGTACTGAGCGGTTCCTCATTGTTTGATACAAGTTTTGTTGTTAATCAAATGATGTGACAAATGTAACATTTTTTTTAGAAAAAATTATGCCATGCGGATATTTTTTTGCTGCCAGTATTCAATTAATTCCACAAAAAAATTAAAAAAAATTTGCGCATTAGCTGATAAAATAAATAAAAAAAATTATCTTTGTAGTCTGAAAATTGGGTATTTTTATTCAATTTCCTGATTATTAAGCAACTAACAAATATTTATAAAAATAAATGGGTATACTTCAAAAACTCTTAAGAACATTTTTCGGCGACAAGTCGACCAAGGACATCAAAAAAATGCGTCCTATAGTCGACCAGATCAATACGGAATTTGAATTGCTTAAGAATTTCAGCAATGATGAGCTGAGAGCCAAAACCATACAGCTGAGGGCCAAATTGAAGGAGG
>JAZUEG010000450.1:0-3467 GCA_045640025.1 Bacteroidales bacterium | reverse complement strand
CTATTGAGCAGTCAAAGAAATAATCCCAGCCCCAACGGGGCGGCATTCTCCCAGCGAAGGGTTTCAACCCTGCTCCCAATCCGCACGAAAAATATTCACCCCAAGGCGTCCTTCCCGGGACGCCTTTTTTATTTTCATACCCTCGAAAATCCACCCAAAAAATCTTTTTTGCAGTTCTTGAAAAATCTTTCTATCTTTGCAATTTGTAGAGACTACAAAGGTCGTGCGTGAAAAAAGCATATAACCTAAAAACAAATCCTATGACAAATTTCCAAGACATCAAAATAGCCGTGGCCGGCACTGGTTACGTGGGCCTCAGCATCGCTACATTGTTGGCGCAGAATCATAAAGTTACCGCTGTCGACGTTTTGCCAGATAAGGTAGAAAAAATCAACAACAAAATATCGCCCATTCAGGACGAGTATATCGAGAAGTATCTCAGGGAAAAGCCATTGCAGCTGATGGCTACACTCGATGCGGCCTCAGCATACCGCGACGCCGACTTCGTGGTGATAGCCGCACCCACCAACTACGATCCAGTCAAGAACTATTTCGACACCACACATGTGGAGGAAGTAATAGATCTTGTATTAGCTGTAAACCCCAATGCCATAATGGTGATAAAATCCACCATTCCAGTAGGTTATTGCAGAAGCCTGTATCTCAAATACTACACCAAGGGCATCCAAAAACTTAACCTTTTGTTTTCTCCCGAATTCCTCCGCGAGAGCAAGGCACTATACGATAATCTCTATCCCTCCAGAATCATTGTAGGACATCCCAAGCTGATAGATAATCCCGAATTTGCCGAAGAGAACTTGGCTATCAGAAAGTTAGCTGATAGCAAAATGTTGGAATCAGCTGCCAAAACCTTTGCCCAGCTTCTTCAGGAAGGAGCCATCAAGGAGCATATCAACACTCTCTTCATGGGCATGAAAGAAGCCGAGGCCGTAAAACTTTTCGCTAATACATACCTCGCTCTACGTGTCAGCTACTTCAACGAGCTCGATACCTACGCCGAAGTCAAGGGACTTGATTCCCAGGCAATTATCCAGGGCGTGGGACTCGATCCCCGTATCGGAACACATTACAACAATCCATCATTCGGCTACGGCGGATACTGCCTGCCCAAGGATACCAAGCAGCTCCTCGCCAACTACGCCGACGTGCCCCAAAACATGATGTCGGCCATCGTGGAGAGCAACCGCACGCGCAAGGACTACATTGCCGACGCCGTTCTCCGCAAGGCCGGCTGGTACGATTACAGCACCAAAAATCAGTACGAGGGACAGCTGCCGCCCGTCACCATAGGAGTCTACCGCCTCACCATGAAATCCAACTCCGACAATTTCCGGCAGTCGGCCATCCAGGGCATCATGAAGCGCATCAAGGCCAAGGGAGCTAATGTCATTATCTATGAGCCCACCCTCGATGACGGCACATCATTTTTCGGATCTCTGGTGATCAACAACCTCTCCGAATTCAAGGCCAAAAGCCAGGCCATCATCGCCAACCGCTACGATTCCGTACTCGATGATGTAAAAGAAAAAGTATATACCCGCGATATCTTCGGACGCGATTAGAGATAAAATAAAAAAGTCATAAGTGCCTTGGCACTTATGACTTTTTTATTTTAATCCCTTACCTTCTTGAATACCAGTACGCTGCGGTTTACGTTGTAGATCGAGAGGGTCTGGATTCCGTTTTTCTCCTGAGAGAAATACTCGCCATCGCCCTCTATGCGGCCGAATCCGCCGAACTGCTTGTCGTCGCTGTTGAGGATGAGCTTGTAAACTCCGGCATCGGGTACGTAGAATGTGTAGTCTGGAATGCAGGCGTTGGGGTGGAAGTTGAACACGAAAATCAGGTCGCCCTTCTTCTCGCAGATGGTCTGGTTGGCCTGGTCCATGTTCAGCTGCTGACCGTAGAGATCCTGCATTACGGGATACTGCTTGATGAGCTTGATGAGCGCCTCGTCGAAATCGTTGAGGAAGTGGTATCTCAGGAATCCCTTCTCCAAAAGGCTCCACTGACGGCGCGCGTGCTGATAGCTCCAGCCGTTGCCCTCGCGTGGGAAGTCTATCCACTCGGGATGACCAAACTCGTTGCCCATAAAATTCATGTAGGCCTGTCCTCCGTTTACTATCGTGAAGGCTCTCAGCATCTTGTGGAGAGCGATGCCTCGGTCGATGACGGGGTTCTGACGGTTGTCGGCCATGTCGAAATACATATCCTTGTCCATCAGGCGGAAGGCGATAGTCTTGTCGCCCACGAGCGCCTGGTCGTGGCTCTCGGCGTAGGCTATGGTCTTCACCTGTGGCAGACGGTCGTTCAATACGCCCCAAATCTGGTAAACATTCCACTGCTCGTCGGTCTGCTCCTTCAGGATCTTGATCCAGAAATCGGGGATGCCCATTCCGAGGCGGAAGTCGAATCCCATGCCGCCCTCATCGAGAGGAACTGTCAGGCCAGGCATACCCGAAACGTCCTCGGCTATAGATATTGCCTCGGGATTTATCAGTTTTATCAGCTTGTTGGCCAGCTGGAGATATGTCACGGCGTCAAACTCCACTCCGTCGCGGTAATACTTCCATTGGTCGTAGGTGCTGTCGCCTATCATTCCGTGGTGGAAATAGAGCATCGACGATACGCCGTCGAACCTGAAACCGTCGAAATGGAATTCCTCCATCCAGTATCTGATGTTGGAGAGCAGGAACTGGATTACCTCGTTCTTGCCGTAGTTGAAGAGCTTGCTGTCCCACTGCGGATGGTCGCCTCGTCCGCCGGGATGAGTGTAGAGGTCGTCGGTGCCGTCCAGGCGGTTGATGCCCTCCGATGTGTTTTTCACGGTGTGGCTGTGAACGATATCCATTATCACGCGGATTCCCTGATCGTGGGCGGTCTTCACCAGGTGCTTCAGCTCCTCGGGAGTTCCGAATCTCGAGCTTGGCGCGTAGAAGTTGCTCACGTGGTAGCCGAAGCTTCCGTAATATGGGTGTTCGGCAATGGCCATTATCTGGATGGTGTTGTATCCGCCCTTAATGATGTGCGGCAATACGTTTTCCTCAAACTCCTTGTATGTGCCCACGCCTTCCTTTTCCTGAGCCATTCCTATGTGGCATTCATAAATAAGGAGAGGCTCGTTTTTGGGCGCGTGGAATTTCTTGCGGCTCCAGCTGAATTTCTCCTCAGGCTTCCATACCTGTGCGCTGAAAACCTTGGTCTCCTCGTCCTGTACGCAGCGCTTGGTGTACGCGGGAATGCGGTCCATGATACTGCCATCAGCTCCATAAATAATAAGCTTGTAGAGCGATCCGTGCACCAGTTTGTCGGCGTAGGTCTCGTCGTCCAGGAATATCTCCCAGATTCCGTTGTCCTTCTTTGTCAGCGGATTAGCCGACCTGTTCCAGCCGTTGAAATCGCCAAACATGTATATCGTTCTGGCGTTGGGGGCCCATTCGCGGAGC
>JAZUEG010000449.1:0-1940 GCA_045640025.1 Bacteroidales bacterium | reverse complement strand
CTGTCTTCCAGGTCCTTGCGCTCCTGCTCCTGACGTGCGAGGTCGGCGAGGTAGTCCTTGTATTTGCTCTCCGAGAGTGCCAGCCAGTAAATCATATAGCGGCTGTCGTGAATCTCGAAGAAAGGCTGAAGCTCGTTGTCGATGGCGTTTATTGTCTTGGTCTCCAGGCGGAAATGCAGAGGCTTGCCGTCGATGGGTTTCAGCTGGGTGGGAATCTCGCTGACATTGTCGTTGATGAGGATTGGGCTCTCGTTGATGGCGAGTTTCTTGCCGCCAGCGTACTGTCCGAAACGGCTGTCGTCGGCAATGAGGCTTGCGAGGTCCTCGGTGCCTGTCTTCATTCCGAGAAGGATTGGTCCGTGCATAAGTGCCACAAACTGAGGCTGATTGGGCAGATACTGAATGCTGTTGTGCATTGGGAAGCTAATGTCGATTTTGTCGCCCTTCTTCCACTTTCGGGTAATGCTTATGTACGATGATGGACCTGTAACGATGCTGACTGCCTGACCGTTTACCTTGACGCTCATCTTGCCAGGAGTCACCCACTTGGGATACCTTACGTTGATTGTCAATTCCGATTTTGGAGCTGACTCAATTGCTATCTGGCTGGTCTCAGAGTATGGGAACTCGGTGTTCTGTATTAGCTGCAAACCCTTTTCTCTCCAGTTCAATGTGGATGATACAAAGAGGTTGACAAACAGTGAGTTATCTACGTGTGTATAGATGAACTGACCGTATTTTCCGTGGTTTTCCATACCTGTGCCCACACAGCACCACATTGCCATGTTTGGGGCCGAGTAGTTGCGGTAATGGCGAGGACGCGCAGGGGTGAAGTAAACGTATCCACCGTGCTCGGGGTGCTGGCTTGAGAGTATGTGGTTGAATGTGGCAAGCTCGTAGAAGTCGGCGTATCTGGCCTCGGGATTTCTGCGGTGAAGGTCCTCGGTTAGCTTCAGCATATTGTTGGTGTTGCAGCTCTCGGGGCCGTCGATATCGTTGATGAAGTCCATACAGCCCTCTGCCGATGGGAAATGCTCTCTGCGGCTGTTGCCACCGAAAGCGAGCGAGCGGGTGTTGGCTACGTTTTCCCAGAAATACGATCCTGCCTCGTGGTAGGCCTCGTCGCCTGAGAGTTCGGCTATTCGCTCAAAGCCTATCGCCTTGGGAACCTGAGTGTTGGCGTGGAGGTTGGTGAGTGCGTCCTGGTGCTGACTCATTGGTATCAGCAATCTCTTGTGGGAGAATCTCTTGGCGCAGTATAGGTATTTCTCCTGACCTGTGATGGCGTAGGCGTCGGCGAGAACCTCGTTCATTCCGCCGTATTCGTTATTAAGCATACTTTCCATCTGCTGGTCGCTGAGGTTGGCGGTTACGTCCACTGCCCAGTCGCAGAACTGGAGGAAAAGCTCCTTGGCCTTCTCGTTGCCGCAGTAGAGCCAGGCGTCGCGCAGACCAGCGTACATTTTGTGGAGGTTGTAGAATGGAGCCCACGATCCGAAATACACTCCGAGCTCGCCTTTCTTGAAGTTTTTCCAGATGTTCTCGCTGTTTGGCATACCGCCCATGTAGCCCTTTCCCCAGTCGGGATGGTTCTTGTTGTTGGCCTCGGCACACTCTGCTATCTCGCTGATAATGTACTCCATACGTCGGCGGCACTCCTCGTTGCCAGTGGCGGCGTTTATGGCCAGCGCTGTCAGGTAATGACCGCCCACGTGACCATCGAGGCCGTCCCAGTTTGGATAAGTCTTGGCCTTAGGCTCCAGACCAGCCTCCTTGCGGTAAGGGGCCATCATACGGTCGCAGTCGTATTTCAGGAGAGCCTCGATGTTGAGGTCGCGGGCGTGCTTCAAAACGCCGCTGTTGATTGTAACGTCTCCGAGCGGAAACTCGTTGGGATAAAGCTTGTCCTGAGCGTTGGCTGATATCGCCAGGGCCGCCAG
>JAZUEG010000448.1:0-3690 GCA_045640025.1 Bacteroidales bacterium | reverse complement strand
GGTGTGGTGAGCAGGATGTATGGGTCGAATGCCTGCTCCTCCACCACCATGGGCGGAAATGCGAGTACGCCCCTTAGCTCGTATACGGCTGGCAGCAACGGCACTATGCCTATCATGAATGCCACCACGAGGTTTCCTATCAGGAACATTCCCTTGTATGCCGACGAGTAGAACCAGAGCAGTCCCACGAGGAATGGGAACACGAGCGCGAGGGGCCAGAATCCTATCTTGACTGATACCAGGAGTCCGGCCAGGCATCCGATGATGCTGAATACCTTGTGGTATGTACGGGCGGTGGTTTCGGAGATCTGCCGGCCTACTATCTGTGTGTTGGGCCTGTTTACGCTGTCGGCCTTGGTATCGAATACGTCGTTGATGGCGTATCCTCCGGCGGCCACGCTGCAGAGCGCTATGCAGAGGAATGCTAAGTCGCCCCAGTGGAATGTGGGCTCCAGGCGGAAGAGGTCCAGTATGGGATCTACCGCGCATAGTTTTATGAGCATCATCATGACGGCTATCATGATGATGTTCTTGTATCGGATGAGGTGTAGGAAAGGCATGGGAAGTTTAAGTGATTGAAGTGTTGAAGTAATTGAACATTGTCCATTGTCCATTATCCGGAGGCGATGCCCCCGGTTACTATTTGTGCTGCCTTCCAGACAGTGTGTAGGCTGGAAGCCTATACAATTAGTAACCCGTGGCATCGCCTCGGGGAATTCGTAATTATTGGGGTGGCCAGATGCCTTGGGCGCGCATCACGAGTTCCATGGCCTGACGGACGCAGCCGTCGCCGCCGTTTTTGGTGGAGATGTAGTCGGCGGCGGCTATGCACTCGTCGCAGGCGTCGGCGGGGCAGCATCCCATGCCGGCCATCTGTATGCAGCCTATGTCGGGGATGTCGTCGCCCATGTAGAGCACCTGGTCGGGGCTGAGGCCGTGCTTGGTGGCAAAGTCCTGGAGCGACTCGGTTTTCTCGTGCTGGAATCCGTAGTAGTCTGTGATGCCGAGCTTGGTGAACCTGAGCTTGGTGCTGGGGCTCTCGCCGCGGGTGATTATCGCCACGGGGATGCCCATGTCGAGCGCCTTGCGGATTATGTATCCGTCGCGGCAGTTCATTATGCGGAGCATCTCGCCGTCGGGCATTGCCACGAATCCGGGAGAGAGCACTCCGTCTACATCGAAGGCGAATGCCTTAATTTTCTTCAGCTTGTCGTGATATGCCATTTTTGTATTTTTCTGAAAATGTTTGTATGTTTTGGCTTACAAAGCTATAAATTTTTTTCAATTCCGGGTAGTCTTCGAGCATGGATAGATGAAAATTTAATATTTCCTGGTCGCGGCGCACAGCCGGTCCGCTCTGGCTGAGTATGGGATCGGCGGTGAGTGCTTTCCGTACGGTCTCGCTCACGAGTGGCTGTAGGAGGTTTTTGTCGACTCCGAAATCGTGCATTAGTACCTGCGATGCTGCTATCATGTGGTTGGTGAAGTTGCAGGCGAATACGGCGCTCAGGTGGAGGCACTTGCGCTGAGCTGATGTCATGGGGCGCACGTGGTTTGATATGCTATTAGCTAATACGTTGATTTTGCGGAGCGTGTCCTCGTTGCTGGCCTCGGTCATCAGCGGCAGTTGCGAGAAATCGGCCCTAACGCTCTTGCTGAATGTCTGAGTAGGGTAGATGACTCCGCAGTTTTGGAATTTTTGGGCGAGGCAGCTGATGTCGGTGCTGCCGGATGTGTGGATTACGGTTTCGCCCGGATTCAGCAGCCCGGCCGATGGCATTATCCCCTTGTCGGCGGTGCAGATTATGCAGATGTCGGCGCCGGTAGTTTTTTCAGCTGATACGTTTTTTCCCGGTACGCCAAACTTCCGCGCAAACTCGTCGCGGTGCTCCACGTTCCGTGTATATACTCCCACAACCTGATGCCCGGCTTCCAAAACGGCCGGCACAAGGCTGTGCGCAAGGTTTCCAGTGCCAATGATGAATATTTTCATGATGAGGCAAAGGTAAGAATTTTTTGGGAAAAAGGAAAAGATGTAGCGAAAATGTCCACAAGTATGCAACCCCTGAGGCATTATTTTTGCCTTTGTGAACATTAAAAAAGGAGGTGTGTGATGTTTACTTCGAAAGATTTGGAATTCAAGTCCATTTATGTTATCAACTGTATTAAGGGAAGATCTGTAAAAGTGTCGAATGGTGTGCTTTTGATAGTTGATACGGAAACAGGCAAAAGCCTAACAAAGGTTCCTTTTCAGAAGATATTGTGCTTGTTTTTCATTGGCCCCGTGTCGATAACAACCCCATTGATTGAAAAATGCAGGGATTACAAAATCGCTATTGTGGCCACCAAGATAAATTTGCGTCCCGTTTTTTCATTTATGCCTGCTGCCGAGGCCAATTTCAAGATACGCCAGTGTCAGTATGCTCTCTCAGAAAACGACTTGACTCCTGCCAAGGCATTGATAAGGAACAAAATTGCCAATCAATTGTCGTTGTTGTGTAGATTGCGTGGGAGGGCGTCGAATATCATGCAGACCACGAAACTTTTGTGTCAATCCACTTTGGCCACCATAAATGATGTGGATTCGGCTGAGCATTTGCTTAGTATGGAGGGGCGTGTGGCCAAGAATTTTTTCATGTCTTATTTTTGTAAGTTTTTGTGGAAAGGGAGAAAGCCGAGGGCAAAGTTAGATTATATCAATGCCGTCCTTGATATTGGTTACTCGATATTGTTCAACTATGTGGATTGTTTTGTTGGAATGTTTGGCTTTGATCCGTATATCGGTGTGTTCCATAAACTATGGTTCAGACGCAAGAGCCTGGTCTGCGATATTATGGAGCCATTCAGGTGTATTGTTGATAACACAATCCGCAATGCCTTGGTTAAAGGAACTATCAAAAGCGATGGTTTTGAATGCGTTGATGGCCGTTGGCAACTGCGCAAGGGGAAAGTGATGGATTATTACCGTATCTTTTTCGATGCATTGGTTCCATACAAGAATGATGTGTTCCGATTCGTTCACGATTATTACTATGCTTTTCTAAAGGGAAAGAAAATATCTGATTATCCACAATTCAAAATCTGATGATTATGCTTATAGTTAGTTACGATATCCATGATGGCAAGGTGAGGACTTTGCTGAGCAAGACATTGCAGAAGAATGGCGCAATACGTCTTCAGAATTCCGTATATGAGGTCAATTATTCTGAGGCCGACAACAATAAAATCCGTGGTATAGTGGAAAATGATTTTCTGATGCTATTGGAGGAGGATGATTCCATAATTATCTTTAATGTTGAGAATGAGAGTGTTGAGAAATTCGGTAATACTATTCACCGAGACGAGGATATTGTTTATTTGTGAAATAATGTGCTGAAAATATCGCTTTTTAATGATTAATCATTATCTTTGCGGTATGAAAACAATCCCTTCTATTAGTACAGAACCCATGTTCTTTTTAAGGTGGGTATTTTTAGTAATTCGCAATGAATTGCGTCATAGTTCTTTATATAAATGGATTGTCTAAAAGGCTGCCCGTTTGGGGTGGTGTATAGACTTCTTACAAAAGTCCGTGTTAGGCACACTGATATGTCTAAAAGGCTGCCCGTTTGGGGTGGTGTATAGACGCCAGCAAGCGCAATTACGATCTGACTGATAAGTCTAAAAGGCTGCCCGTTTGGGGTGGTGTAT
>JAZUEG010000447.1:0-2904 GCA_045640025.1 Bacteroidales bacterium | reverse complement strand
TTACCACTATCAGACATCCGGCGTAGGCGTTCAGATAATCCTCCAGTACGTTTAATGTGATGATATCCAAATCGTTGGTTGGCTCGTCGAGTATCAGGAAATTTGGATTTTTCATCAGTACGGTCATCAGGTAGAGGCGTCTGCGCTCGCCGCCGCTCAGCTTTGCGAGTGGCGCGTAGTGCATCTTGGGCGGAAAGAGGAAATACTCCAGAAACTGCGATGCCGACAGCTTGCGTCCGTCGCCAAGTATCACTACCTCAGCTATTTCCTTGATGATGTCGATTACACGCTGGTCTTCCTTGTAGCTGATGCCGGTCTGCTCGTAATATCCCGGAAAAACGGTTTCGCCAAATTCGGCAGTGCCCGAATCTGGATTCAGCTTGCCCATTATGATATTCAGGAGCGTGGATTTTCCGCAGCCGTTGTGTCCGCAGATTCCTATTTTGTCGGTTTTCTGGAATGAGTATGTGAAATCGTCGATTAGTTTCTTGTTGCCGAAAGATTTGCACAGGTTCTTGATTTCCAGTACCTTGTTGCCGAGGCGGTGGGCCGATCCGGTGGCTATCTCCACTTTCTTGTTTTCGATGCGGTGCGATGCAAACTCCTTGAGCTTGTAGAAATTGTCGATGCGGTATTTGGCTTTTCCGCCGCGCGCCTTGGGCATTCGCGATATCCAGTCGGCCTCTTTCCTCAGCAGGTTGTTTGCCTTGGTGAGCGTGGCCGAAAGGTTCTGCAATCTCTCGTCCCTCTTGCGCAGGTAATATGTGTAATTGCCTGTGTAATTGTATACTGTGTTGTCGTCGATCTCGATTATGAAGTCGCATACATTATCGAGGAAGTATCTGTCGTGGGTTACCATGAGCAGGGTGGTGCGGGTGTCGTGCAGATATTTCTCGAGCCATTCGGTCATGTCGGTGTCCAGGTGGTTGGTGGGCTCGTCGAGTATCAGGAAGTCGGGATGCTCTATGAGTACGTCGGCCAGGGCTATTCGTTTTTTCTGACCGCCCGATAGAGTACCGATTTTCTGGTCGAGGTCGTTTATTCTCAGTTTTCCGAGTATCTGTTTCATGTCGCTCTCGTAGTCCCACGCGTTGGATGAGTCCATAAGTGCCTGGGCATTAGCTATTTTCTCGTGGTCTCCGCTCAGTAGCGCGGTCTCGTATTGGTTGACTATCTGCGCCAGGCGGTTGCTTACCGAGAATATCTGCTCTCTTACCGTGAAATCGTTGTTGAGCTCGGGATCCTGGGTGAGGTATCCTATCGATATGCCGTTTCGGAATACCACGTTGCCCGTGTCGGGAGTGTCTTTCTTGCCAATAATATTGAGCAGAGTGCTTTTTCCGGCGCCGTTTTTGGCTATAAGAGCGGTTTTCTGGTCTTTCATCACCGAGAAACTTATATTCTCGAACAGCACGTGGTCGCCGAACGACTTGCTCAGGTTTTCTATTTGCAGATATGTTATCATATTGTGTATTAGTGTATTGAGCCTCTTGGACCCGTAGTTTTCGTTATTTTTGCAAAGATATATAAAAATCGTCTGTTTATAAAATTTTTTTATTGTGTCATGTCAGCTGATACGTGTTTTATTGTCTGACTATCAGCTGGATAAACAATTTATTCGCCATTAGCTGAAAAAAAAACATAATCAAAAACTGCAAAAACAATGAAAAATGTTTTCTGTAATAAATTTTTATTATATTTTTGCAGTGTAGAAATAGGTGGATCTGCTATCCGCCTGCTAATAACTATTTATATGTTGAAAAACGTAATATTGTTTTTTAAAGGCTTTGGAATGGGCCTTGCTAATGTGGTTCCCGGTGTTTCGGGAGGTACAATTGCATTGCTTACGGGTATTTTTGAACGATTTATCAATGCTCTGAAGTCTTTTGACATGGAGGCCCTGAGGCTTCTGCTAAGGTTTAAGTTTAAAGAATTTGCCAAACATACCGATTTGTTTTTCCTTTTGGTAATGTTTCTGGGCGAGATAATTGCTATTGTTTCAGCTTCTCATCTTTTTGAGTATCTTTTCAGTATCAATAATGGTATTTATGTATGGGCCTTTTTCTTTGGTCTCATATTAGCGTCGGTATATTATATCGGCAAGACGATAAAGAATTTTAATTTTGCAACTGTAGTTCTTGTATTAATAGGCGCGTCGGTGGCCGTGGGATTCTCTCTCATGTCGCCAGCCACCGAAAACGACAATCCTTTTTATCTTGTTCTCTGCGGCGCCATCGCTATCTGCGACATGCTTCTGCCGGGTATTTCGGGAAGCTACACTCTTATTCTCCTTGGCAATTACAAACTCATTATGATAGATGCTATTGCGCATTTCAGGCTCGAGATTATTCTGCCTGTGGCATTGGGCTGCGCGGTGGGTTTCCTCGCTTTTGCGAGACTGCTGTCTTGGCTGCTCAAGAATTACTGGAATCAGACAATGGCGATACTCTCGGGTTTTGTGGCCGGGTCGCTGGTTTTCATCTGGCCCTGGAAAGACAAGATTCTGATGATGAACGAGGAGACTCATCTTGCTCTCGTGGATTCCAAGGGCAGGGAGGTAGTGGCCGGCTATGACTGGCATCTTCCGGAGTGGACAGCTGATACGTTTATCGCTATTGCCCTCATGGTGGCGGGCGTGGCTATTTTGTGTCTGCTGGAGGAGTTCTCGAAGGTGATAAAGAGAAAGACCGAGGCGAGCGAAAACGCCCAGGAGCTGGTATCGAAATCGAATTAGCTAATAGAAACAAAATTATTATATCGAACTTATAAAACTACATTAAAGTGGAAGAAGCAATTAAAATGAAGGCCAAGACCTACGAGGGCTTGGAGGATGTACTTGGAAGAGAGTTGATGCGCCTTGGCGCCGACGATGTGGAGACCGAGGCAGAACCCGGCACCGTAACT
>JAZUEG010000446.1:0-19250 GCA_045640025.1 Bacteroidales bacterium | reverse complement strand
TGCATCAGGGCCTACAACTGCGAAATAATTGCTCACGCCCTTGAAGACTCCGTAGGCGAATTTGCCCTTGAAGGCTTTGGGCTCGTTGGTTATCAGCTGGATATGAAGGTTTCCTTCCTTGTTTACCGCGTCCACCCTGGTCTGGAGGCTGTCAGCTAATTCCTTTGGAATCGGCTTGTCGATGTACTTGCGCACCGAGTGGCGGTTTTCTATTGCATCTAATAATGTCATTTTTCTTTGATGTTTAGTTTTCCAAATTTATGTATAATTTTTAGAAACAGACAAATCTTTTTCCTTAAAAAAACTTTTTTGAAAAAATTCATTTTTCTTTTTTACCTTGCGCGGGTTTTGCCGTATAATGGGCAAAGAAACAACAAAAGGATGACACAGATTGATTCACAGATATTAAACCAATGTATCAGCGGCGACCGGAACGCGTTCAGGGTGGTGGTGAAAACTTATCAGCGGATGGTTTTCTCGCTTGCGCTCAAGATGCTCTGCAACGAGGACGAGGCCAAGGACATGGTGCAGGAGACTTTCATAAAGGTGTGGCAGAATCTTCAGAAGTTCGACCCTCAGAAAACGCTCTCCACTTGGATATACACCATTGCCACAAGGCTCTGCCTCGACAGGATCAGGCAGCAGAAACACACGTATCAGCTGCCTGACGACGACACGGTGCTAAGAAACTACGCCACGCATCAGGACGGGCAGGCCGAGCTCGAGAACAGCGAATGGGTGCAACTGGTGACAACGCTTACTGAAGGCCTAAGCCCGAAGCAGAAGCTGGTTTTCACGCTGATACAGCTGGAGGGTCTGGAATCCAGCGAGGTGGAGGAGATTGCTGGAATGGACTCCACTCAGGTAAAGAGCAATCTATACCAGGCCAGGAAAAACATTAAGGAACGATTAACTAAACTTGGATATGAATAAGATAGACAACATATTGGACAGCCTGAAGGGCAGGCAGCCGGTGATAGAGGATGATGACGATTTCGCCGATTTCATAATGGAGGGCATACCAGCTAATACGCCATTAGCTGCAAAAGCCAACCCGATAGTGATAGCAATGAGGGCGATAACCTCGATAGCGGCGGCGCTGATAATAGGTCTGTTTATCTACCAGAACGCTGATGGGACTGATGATTATGCGCCATCAGCTGATACGTACAAAACAACAAAGACCAGCGGCAGCACAATCCGGAATGTGTATGACCACTGCGCCAATCACAGAAATACTCTTAGTATCAACCAATTAAAAGCGAAGTACCATGAAAAATTTTAATATTGTATTAGCTGGCCTGATAGCTGTAATGGCTGTGGCCTGCAAGAACCCAAGAAACATAAACATGACCACCACAGTAAATGCCGACGGATCGTGCGTACGCGAGGTGGCAGAGCTGATGCCAAATCCAATGGACGGCACGGCCAGGGACTCGGTGATGAGAACCTCCTCGCAGACATACAGCGACATAAGCGAGATGGGGCCTCATACCGGAACGATGCTCAACAACGAGCATATCAGCGCCGAGACCAAGATGGAGAAGTCTTTCAAGTGGTTCTACACCGAATACACCTACACCGAGACCATAAGCACCCACGACAGCCTGATGTGCAAAGGCCTGGACGCCTACCTGACCGCCGATGAGATAAGCTATCTGGCCAGCGGATGTCCCAACATCATGGAAGGGCTCAGCGGAATGGAGGTTCTGGAGGCAAGCCAGAAGCTTCAGGACAAGCTGGAGAATTATTACAACAACAAATTCCTGGATATCTATCTGGGCACCATCGCCAAGTATTACGACAGGATAGAGAATGCCCCGGTGAGCAGGGAGCAGTTTCTGGCCAACCGCGACACGATCCTGAAAAACTGCAAAAACAATGTAATAGAGGCGTCTATCATCAACGACGAACCCGAAGGCAAACTCCTTGACGAAATCTACAAGTGCGATGTCTTCCAGAATTTCTTCAAGGAGAATCCTGAGGCCGGGGCCGAGATTGGCGACAAGATTTTCTCCAATATCGGCGTTTTGAGCGATGTATTCATCGACTACACTCTCGCAATGCCCGGCAAAATACGCAAGGCCAATATAGGCGGCATCAGCGAGACGGGCACGCTCCACTACCATCTGGCGGCCGAGAATCTGAGCATTCACCCCATTACGATACAGGCCACATCGCGCAAGGCGAATATCTGGGCCTATGCGGCAAGTGTGCTGATTCTGGCCGCCGCGGCTGGCAGTTTTATGTGGAGGAGGAGGTTTTAGAAGCTAATGTCGAAATCGTCGTCATCCAGCTCGTCGGTGTCTATCCACTGACGGCCGTCCTCATCGTAAACGTATAGGGTTTCGGTCCTGGTGTCGTAATACAGGCAGAGCTGCGATTCCTTGTCCCAGAAGTAGACGATGTTGCCCTCGTCCTTGCGCCATAGCTCCAGCTCCTCGTCGAATTTCCAGAGCCTTGCGTCCTGCTGTGTAGGACGCTTGGGCTTGATGGTACGGGATGGCGAGTTTCTATTGTCGTTGCCGTTGCTGTTGCCATTGCCGCCGCCGGAAACACTTCCGCCATCGTTATCTCTCAGGCGCTTGCCGTGCGATGATCCGCCGCCGCTGTTGTTGTTATTGTTATTATTGCTGGGAGGATTGGTCTGTCCGCCGTTGTTGGATGGCGGTGTGGCTCCGCCCGAAACCTTGTGGAGCACATTGTCGCCAAAATCCTCCACACAGCAGTAGCGGTAGCTCTTGTGGGTAGCAAAAGCCACTCCCACTGCCTTGTAATTGGAGCTGAGGATATTCTTGCGGTGTCCCAGGCTCGATACTCCCTCGTCCACAAGCAGCTGAAGCACTACTCCTATGGCGGTATTGTATCCGGAGCTGATGTTCTCGCCTCTGTAGCCGCCCTTGTAGTAGCGGTTCATGCGCTCGAAACAGCCTGTGCCGTCCGATGAGTTGTGGTCGAAGAAATTGTTTTTTGACATATCGTTGGCGTGGTATTTGGCGGCATTGATAAGGCCACCGTCAGGCACCAGCATCGGGAGATTCTTCACTGCCTGGAGGTCGCGCTTAAGCGACTGGACATAGGAATTGTTTCTGCCGCCCAGATTGTCCACCACGTAGGTGTTCCAGAATTTGGCGCCGTCCAGGCGGGCCAGGTTCATCAGGTAAACCACCTCGCGGGCCTCGGCATCCATCTCGGCCACATTAGCCGCGGTATTAGCCTTGCTGGCCTCGGCGGCGCTCCACTGCTGTGGATAGTTGCGGTCCTGCGCCATGACACTTAACGACAGCGACAGAAGCAGCAGGGTAAGGATTTTTCTCATAGATAATACGTATTAGCTGTTATTGAACAATAAAATTTTGGGCACCGTAATGCCTTTGTATTACAACGGCAAACTTACAAAAAAAATATTTGATTATTTAACAAAAAAAACATACCAAATCTTTTTTACAATGCGAAAATTAAAAATATATTTGCACAAAATTTTAATTGTATGATATAACTACTTTAAACATCACATTATCAAAATGATAAACCGCGACGAGTACGTTCCCGACGAAGAGTGGGCCCGATTCAGGGAAATCTCCAAGGATTTCCCTACCCCAAATGTCTTCGTAAACCTCGATAGAATCGAGATGTCTTACAGGCAACTTATTGAGAAGTTTCCTTACGGCACAGTGTATGTGGCCATCAAGGCCAACCCCGGCATTCCAGTAATAAGGCTGGTGGACAAGTTAGGATGCAATTTCGACATTGCGTCACGTTACGAACTGGACGACGTGCTGTCGCAGGGAGTATCACCCGACCGCATCTCATACGGCAACACGATCAAGAAGGCCGCCGACGTAAAGTATTTCTACGACAAGGGCGTGCGCATGTTTGCCACCGACAGCAAGGACGACCTCAAGAACATAGCCGAGATGGCTCCGGGCAGCAAGGTGTATGTAAGGATTCTCATCGAGAACTCCTCGACTGCCGACTGGCCTCTCTCCAGGAAATTCGGCTGTCACCCTGATATGGCCTACAACCTGATGATAATGGCCAAGGAGCGCGGACTGATTCCTTACGGAATATCGTTCCACGTGGGCAGTCAGCAGAGAGACATCGGACAGTGGGACGACGCCATCGCCAAGACCAAGTACCTATTCGAGTCGCTTGAGGAGGAGGAGGACATCAAGCTCCAGATGATAAACATGGGCGGCGGTTTCCCTGCCCACTACAAGACCGCCTGCAACGATCTTCAGGACTACGCCACAGAGATTACCCGATACATCCACGACGATTTCGACGAGATGCCTCAGATAATTTTTGAGCCAGGACGCTCGCTGATGGGCGATGCCGGTATCCTGACATCGGAGGTGGTGCTTATCTCGCGCAAGAACAACACTTCGCTCTCGCGCTGGGTATATCTGGACTGCGGTCTCTTCAACGGCCTCATCGAGACCATGGGCGAGGCCATCAAGTATCCCGTAATCACCGACAAGGACAACGGCAAGCGCGGCGAGGTGATTCTGGCTGGTCCTACCTGCGACAGCGCCGACATCATGTATGAGCAGGCCAAGTACAAGCTGCCTATCGACCTCAAGATAGGCGACAAGGTTTACTGGCTATCCACCGGCGCCTACACCACAAGCTACGCCTCGGTAAACTTCAACGGGTTCCCTCCCATCCAGGGCTACTACTACGACCAGGAGGCCATCTACGATGAGAAGGGCAATGTGGTGAGGAAGCTGAAATAAAGTTTAAAGAGTAAAGAGTAAAGTTGAAAGATACTCTACGCACGTAGAGACGCACGGACGTGCGTGTAAATTAATTAATAAATGCACCATCGGTGCGTGTAAATGATAACAAAACCGGTTTGCTGGGATGGAATCCTGTACAAACCGGTTTTTTGTGTGTTTATAGATACTTTTGCAATTTGGAATAATTGATGAGTTTCACCTCTGATGCCTCGTTCTCGAAAGAGCCTGAATAGACAATGGCCCTCTCTGTAATGGGAGTCTTGATAAAAGTATCTGCCTTTTTGAGAGTCTCGGCAAACGACGGGCTGAAAGTCTGGGCAGATTTCACCTCGAAAGCCTTGAGGACTCCGGCCTCCTGCATTAGAAGGTCTATCTCCACACCGTTGCTGTCTCGGTAGAAGAACAGCGAATTGTCGCGGCCACGGTTATACTGAGATTTCAAGGCCTCCATTACCACGAAATTCTCAAACAGATGACCTCTCATCTTGTCGCGACTAAGTTGCGCAGGACTTTCGATACCAAGCAGATAACATGCAAGTCCGGTATCACAGAAATACAGTTTGGGCGATTTTACAAGTCGCTTGCTTGTATTCTCGAACCACGGACGCAGACGCACCACAATATACGAAGCCTCCAAAACCGACAACCACTTATTTACAGTGTTGGACGACACGCCCACCTCGTTGGCCAACTCCGAAGCATTGAACACATTTCCAATTCTGCCAGCGCAAAGTCTTAGGAATGTATTGAACTGCATCATATCCTGAATATTCAGCAAAAGTCTCACATCCTTCTCCAGATAAGTTTTCACGTATGACGGATAGAGGAATTTTGGAATATTCTTGTCGGCGCAGATTGCAGGATATAATCCATTGTACATAAGTTCGTCGAGCGACAAGGATTCCATTTTTGCCCTCGCCTCATCAAACGACATCGGCAAAAGTTCAAACAGACCTACCCTGCCAGCCAACGACTGCGAGACATCTTTCAACAGCATAAAATTGTTGCTTCCCGAAAGCACGAAACGCCTCTTGGGATTGTCGTCCACAATGCCCTGGATATACGAAAGCAATTCAGGAACATTCTGAACCTCGTCAATCACCATACAGTCGCTGCCGTTGTTGAGGAAGGCAACGGGATCGGTCTGCGCAAAACGCCTTATGTCAAGATCCTCAAGAGTATATCTCTGATACTCAGCAAACAAATGCTTTATAAGAGTGCTCTTGCCAGACTGACGCGGCCCCGTAACACAAATCACAGGAAAATATTTTGAAGCCTCCAAAATTGTGGAGGAAATCGAACGATCAATGTAATCACTCATCTCTACTTGTTTTATTATTTCGTGACAAATATAAGCAAGATTCACTAAAAAAGGAAATAATTTTATGCAAATTTGAAGTTGGAGTTCAAAATTACATAAGATTTTAGAGAAAAGTTTATGTAAATTTGAAGTTGGAGTTCAAAATTACATAGGTTGGAGTGGGATTTGCGCTGAGGACATAGATTGTTAAGAAAGTATGGGTTCGCCCCCTCCTCCATAACAGATTGATGAATGTTCACATCAGTTGTTTTGGCGTGCATATGTGCCACTCGGAAATTAATAAACATCAAATTGGTGATGCATAGAGAAAATTAATACCGATCAGATACATATTTTTTTGTTGATTTGCAGTGTGTTATTTCAAAGAAGGATCATAGACGGCATTCAATCACCTAATTGTATTAACTTATCTTCATACTTTGCCACTCCGTCGATTTCACCTAATTCATTGTACATATTAATAATGTTTTTATATATCACAACCAATAATTCCTTAACGGTAGAATCGGTACATAATAGTTTCTCATAAATTTCTACAGCCCTCTCATAATTACTCTTGGAAGAATCTATATCACCCAAATATGAATATTGTAAAACAGCTAAATTATTGTACACTTGAGCCAATTGATACCCAGAATCAACACACGACAATTGTGTATATAGTTTTATAGACTCTATAAAATAATGTTCCGCCCAAGAATATTGCTTCAACGTTTTTGTAATAAAAATAGCAAATTTATAATAGCCAGCAGCCAATGAACCCAAATACTCCATATTAACTTTAGGCAATTTTTCAAATATAGATATGGCTTTTGAATAACAATCAAAACAAACATCAACATTGTCCTCAACATTGGCATAACTCAAATATGTCCAAGCTAAATTATGCAAAAAAGAAGATTCCATTGGCAATGTCTCAGACAACTCAATAGCTTTATTAAAAAACATTTTAGCTATAGATATATTGTTTAATTTTTCCACATAAAATAAAGCCAAATCATGATAAGCACTTGCAAGTAAATGATTACATGAAGGATCATCTGTATGTAAACTTTCAAACATACTAATAGCTTTTTTAAAATAGTCCAACGAATGGGAATTATCTTTCAAACAATCACAATATAGCAATGCTAGATTAAGATAAACGCACGCAAGATTTGAACTATATTCTTTTGTATTTGGCATAATAAGTCTAACCGACACAGCTTTGTTATAACAATATTCAGCGTCAGAATACCTCTTTAAAAACCTATGATATAATAACCCCATCTTCATATAGGCAAAAGCATTGTTGTTTTGATATGCATGATTATTCTTAGGCAATATCTCTCCTAACTCTATCGCCTTCTTAAAATACAATTCAGAAGAACTATAATCATTTAATCTATATAATTGAAATTCCGCAAAATTATAATAAGCCACTACCATATTATTGCGTAATTGCATATCTGACAAAGGTAGCTTATCCATAATCTCAAAAACTTTCAAATAATTAATACGTGCATTTGCATAATCAAAAAGACAAGTTTCTTGTAGTTTAGCTATTTCATTATAAATATCAGCTAAATCATTATTTAACATTATACTATCAGGTATAGTTTCCAATTTGGCACTAATATAAGATAAAGCCTTTTGAGATAAACTCATAGAATAATCACCAATAAAAGAAACTCTAAATTTGTTTAATATATTACGTAATAACTTATAGTCAATACAAATGTTAAAATTGGCAAAACTATGTCCAATACATTCGGCAAATGGAACGAAACTCCAATAGTCTAATTTAATGATATCAGATACATTATCATTATACTGCAAATAATCAGAAAACTCAATCTTTATTTGTTTTCTCACAGATTCCGCAATCAGGCCGTGAAGTTTGTACTTGAGGTTGCCGTCATTTTCTTCAAGAGACAACAATCCTCGTGATTGAAGGTTATCAAGGACAGTGGTCAAAACCTCATCAGACTCGAATATACCATCAAGTAATTTTTTTATTACTTCCTTGTCTATGTAGTCAGTGGGCCAAATTACAAAATGACGGACAAGTTTTTTCTCATCATCACTTAATCCTTCAAAAGACACAAGGTTGCACAGATATCCTATCAGAATTTGCTCTTCTTTCTTCTTACCTTTGGAATTCACTAAACCTCCTTTGGTTGAGCCCTCATAATATTTAGGATCTCCCAGTATTTTTTTGATTTCTTCAAGAGAATGCTTATGCTTGTTCTTAAGCTTTATTCCCAAAAGCTCAACAAGCAAAGGATTATGAAACAGTATCCTGAAAAGCTCGTCAAAATCTTGGAAATCTTCATAGTCATCGCCCGCCTTGCGCAAAAACAACTCCTTAAGGAAGTCATTGTTGCTGTCATCATCAGCGCTGAGTTCCATACTTGACATACCTTCCGAGAATGACTCTCTTGAGATAATCAAAAAATGCCAACCATTTACATATTCGAAATAATTATCGTTAAGTTTATCAACAAAATCCTTGACATCCTGCCAATCCATGCTGTTGACATCAAGCACCATCAAATTTGTTTTTTCCGATTCATACTGTTCTCTCAAATACGAAAAAACAGCCACACACCTATCCTTTACGCCGTCAAAATCCAATTTGATGGTCTCGTTTATTTTGTTTACAAACGTTTCCTCCATATTGTCATTTACAACGACGCAGGCTATCTGATTGAATTTATCCTTATGCTTCTCCACCAACAGATTAACCAAAGAAGTCTTTCCACTGCCACCCAAACCATAAAAATTCGAGAACTGATTGTTAGAAACAATATCATACAGTTTCTCCACCTCAGTGTCACGCTCTATCAGGTTCTTGACAAGAGGGAAATAGAATTTTGGGGCGTGGGGAGTCTGCCCATTATTATAATAAAAATTCTGGGTAGTTACCGTCCCGTTATTTACAGGCCCGTTATTTGTTCTGATTTCGTTTCCCATTCCAACAACGTTTTTAATAATTGAATGTTTGATTCTCTACTGGTCCATTATTTATTGGTCCGTTATTAGTGCCAATAGTAATATTAATAGTTGTAGAAACATTCGAAGAAGCCTCTGTTTTTTTCTCTTCTGCTTTGCCATTATCAACAGAATCGGATGATCTTTGCTGAGAATCAGGCGCAGGGCTTTTAGGAGAAAACTCCGAGACATGTGCCTTCAGCTGCTTGATGATTTCAGAGAAGTGTACCTCATCAAAAAACATTTTGTGGTTGGCGAGGTATTTCTTCAACCTGCCAAGGTCAACTTTATATTTTTCAAAATCTGTTACAAACGCCTCCTCTACGGTATCCAAAGGAATTTTATCTACAATCTTTTTCCTTACCAAGACACTTTTAATATTTGAGACAACCTCCAAATAGGCATTATAATAATCATTGTCGATAAGGTCGACGCCAAGTATGATAGGATAAACGCGTTTCTCCCATCCATCGTGCGCCATAATTTTATGCAATTCGTACCAACAATGAGGAGAATTGAGATACTTATCGCTGATAACCACAATAATAGCGTCTCCCTTGGCGATCTCGTTCTCGGATTCCTCCATATTACCACGCCAGGGAATAAGCCCGTTGTCTCCAGTACCCTTGTCGCGCTTAAACAATATCCCATTGTCGTCCATCAACTTGCAAAGCACATTAAGGTCGTCCTCAATATCAGGATTTCTGTCATTTGCCCACGAGTAGGATATATATACAGGATTGTTAGGATTTATGTAGCTCTTTGTTGCCATGAGTGTGTGATTAAGTTTAATAATAACAAAGATAAGGATTTTTTTTGAATAATTGCAATAGATGATGAAAGTATTTCGCACAGATGATAAGGATTTTTTGTGCATTCGGAAGGGCAATAACCGCCGTTTTCCAGGAGGGCACGCAGGCACTCCCCTTCGGATTGCGTAGGCGGAGAAAAATATGGCGGGCCTATGTGCCCGCTTATTTTTATAATATGTGATTGTATATGTAGGGATGGGCCTATGTGCCTGCCCGAAACCTAATCAACATTGGATTTGTTTTCTAAACTGGCGGAAAGTGCCAGGCGGAAACCGTGGTCGCCGTCTCGGAGCCGTGAATTGCCGCAAGGGCGGTATGAAACACGGCAGTAGTAAGCATCGCTGTTCCAACTACCGCCACGCAAAACGCGGATATCACAATACTCATCATACCAATCAGAACACCATTCCCAAACGTTGCCGGACATATCATAAAGACCAAGTTCGTTAGGCTGTTTAGAACCTACAATATGAGTAGAAATTTGGGCATTTTCTTCATACCAAGCAACTTCGCCAATTTTATTACTTCCGCAATATTCGTATCCTTTAGACTTATTACCGCCTCTTGCGGCGAACTCCCATTCAGCCTCATTAGGCAATCTGAAACACAAACCAGTTTCTTGATTCAATCTCATGATATAGAGAACAGCATCGTACCAATTGACTTGTTCTACTGGATAATCATTACCCTTTTTAAAATTAGAAGGATTGTTTTTATATATTTTCATCCAATCACCTTGAGTGACAGTGTATTTACAAATATAAAAATCGGCTCCTTCCACCTTAACCATATTGTATTTTTCAGCCAATTCTTCCGTTATCGGTTTGCTTTTCAATTTTGACCAATAATATTTTTTCATAAAATCATCATCATCCCAAGTACTATATACACACTTAGCGATTTGAGAATCAGTATCTTTAATATAGCCAAGCCCAATGATATTCTCAAAATACTGAGAATAATCATTTGCCATATCCTCAAGAACCTGTTTTCTAAAAGTTTCCGCCATTAATCCATGCATCTTGTAACCATTCTCTGATTGAGAATAATCGAGAATGCGAAGGTCGCACAGAAAATCCAAGGCCTCTCTCAAAACTTCCTTTGAAACTATCAACCCTTTTACAAATGTATAAATAGTATCAATTGAATAATATTCCGCTTTCCACAACATCATGTGGCGAACGATGTCGCGAAGTTGATTATCTTGTTTATACATTTTGTCTAGTTCTGAAAAATCAGACAAATGACTCAAGAACATATTGATAATCTCGTACTTTGCAAGTCGTTGGTCCTCAATAGTGCCACTATTAAGTTTTTGTTTCTGCAATCCATAACTTTCACCATCACCCTTTATGTAATTGAATATATCATCCTTTGACATAACTCTACGACTCCTCAGTAAATATTTGGCAAGCTGTTCTATCAGCAACGGAGAATAGAAAAGCGTATCAAACAAATCTTTAAAATCATCATCAGAATATTGATAATATTTGGATTTGTCTTTCAAATAATTGAAAAAAATATTTTTAGCAACATTCAGATCGCATCCACCAATCTCAAAAGGAGTGAATTCCACAACATTTGAGAATATCTTGACACGGGCAATTATAAGGACATTCCAATTTTTCATTCCACGTCTGCGCATCACATCAATGGCTTCCGAAACCTTCTGATAATTGGCTGTTTCATTGACATCGATTATGAGAAGATTATTGCCTGAAATATTCTCGAAAGAGCTGATAAGTTTATTCAAAAAAGGCAAATTGTCGGTTTCCGCATTTCTTAGGTCGTTACCATCAAAACTTAAAACTATCTTGCCAAATTTTTTTATGCAGAACAACTTTCCAAATTCCTTTTCTGCCTCTTCATAGAAATCACCATTAACAAGAATATGTGCTATCTTATCGTATTTATCAGCATACTCATTCACAAACAGAAACGAAAGCGAAGTCTTTCCCATTCCGCCAATACCGGTCATATTTACAAACTGATTGTCCTGCAATTGTTTGTATAATTCTTCAGTAAGTTTTGTACGGGCAACAAGACCGCTTACATCCGGACGGTAGTTTAAAACCGGAGACGAAAGGTCGATGGTTGGCTCAGATGGTTTTGTCTCTGCATCAGACACAGAAACATGAGGAGTCAGTGCTTCAACATGCGCCTTCAGATGGCTGATGATAGTTTCGTAATTAACCTCCTCAAAAAACATTTTGTGATTCGACAAATATTTTCTGAAATCGCCAAGATCAACTTTATATTTTTCAAAATCAGAAACAAAAGCAGACTCTACAGCATCCAAAGGAATTTTTTCAACAACCTTTTTCCTAACCAAATAAGCTTTTTTGTTTTGAATAACCTCCAAATAAGCATTGTAATAATCATCATCAGTAAGATTCACTCCAAGAATAATGGGAAAAACACGCTTCTGCCATCCATCCTTGGCCATGATTTTGTGCAATTCGTACCAACAATGAGGCGAATTCAAATACTTATCACTAACAACCACGATAATAGCATCCCCATTGGCGAGGATATTTTCTGATTCTTCAATTTCACCTCGCCAAGGAATAAGTTCATTGTCGCCCATACCTTTGTCACGCTTGAAGAGAATCCCATTCTCATCCATCAGCTGACAAAGTTTGTCCACATCGTCCTCTATGTCAGGATTTCTCTCATTGGCCCACGAGTACGATATATACACCGGATTATTTGGATTTATGTATTGCTTTTCTGCCATAGCCGATTCTTATTACTTATCGCAAATATATAAATAATATCAGCTAACCACAAATATTTTTCTCCAATAAATCAATATATTTGAAACGAAAAACTTATCTTTGCACCAACAAAAATCCCGAAAACCATGAAAGGCATTGCTACTGATACATACACCTTTGAGGACCTGATAAACAGAAGGGCCATCTACGTCGACAAAACCGATTATGTGTATAATATGGTATCTGGCGAGAAAAAATTCTACTTCCTTTCCCGACCCCGCAGGTTTGGAAAGAGTCTCCTGCTGTCCACTCTCGAAACATATTTCGAGGGCAGGAAAGATCTGTTCAAAGGCCTGAAAATCTATGACCTTGAGCAGAAATGGGAAAGCTTTCCTGTAATCCACCTCGATATGGCGGCGGCAAGCAGCAGTGAGAACAAGGAGACTTTGGAAGAGGGAATGTGCAATCAGGTAAAGTATGCGGCCAAGGCCTTGGAAGTGGAAATCGAGAAAGCCAAGCCATCATCAATGTTTGGAGACCTGATACAGGCGGCAAAAGAAAAATTCGGCAAAAACGTAGTAATCCTTATCGACGAGTACGACAAGCCCATCCTCGATTCTATGAACAAGGACTGGGGAGCTGATATCCCAGCATATCTCGGCGACTTCTACCAGCAGATAAAATCGGCCAACAAGGATTTGAGGTTTGCCTTCGTGACAGGTGTCAGCAAGTTTGCCCACACATCGCTATTCTCGGGAATGAACAATCCCACCGACATATCCCGCGACAAGAAGTACGCCAACATGCTTGGCTATACTCAGGAAGAGCTGGAAACAAATTTTGGCGAGTATATCAATTGCCTTTGCGAGGAGCTCAATCTCGATAGAGAGTATATCATCAAAGCCATAAAACGCTGGTACAATGGCAACCGTTTCGCATTGTGCAAAGATACTCTGTACAATCCCGTATCGGTAGGCAAACTTTTCAGCAACCTCAGATTCGAGAACTACTGGGCACAGACAGGATCGCCAAGATTCCTCATCGACCAATACCGCAACAATCCTTTTGGACTTGAAGAACGGCTAAACAAATGGACCTTTTTGAACAATTCGCCCAAATATGACCTCAAAAACCTTGATGGCATGGACATTGCCTATCAGGCAGGCTATCTTGCCATTACAGATTGGAGACAAGTCTATGAGCAGATGCAGGTGAAATACGATTTCCCAAACCAGGAGATTCGCGACAGTTGGAATCTGGATATCCTCACTTTGGCCAACCACCAAAACGAAAGCCAACTCAAGCAACTGATGGCCACGCTTTTCGATAATCTTGAGGACGCCGACATCGACACCTTCATGCAAAACGTGGAGTGGTTTTTCTCGGGAATACCTTACGAGAACGCCGGCGAGATTACCGAGGGATATTTCAGAAACCAGCTCAGGACTCTCTTCGTATTGTTCGGAATACCAAATCAATGCGAGGTTCAGCAATCCCGTCAGCGCACCGACATTGCGGCCCAGACCCGCAAGATGGCTCTCGTTTTCGAGCTGAAGATGATGAAGGAATCGGCCACCGACAAGGAGAAAGAATCTGCCCGACTACTGAAAGAAGCCATAGAGCAGGGACGAAACAAGCACTACCTCGACAAATACAAAGCCGAATCCGAAATCGTGAAAGGCGTGGCAATGGTTTTCGACGAGCAGACAAGAAGGGTGAAGGCCTGGGAGGTTTGGGAACAAAACTAATTAAAAAAAACAACAAATCATAGCTAAATCAATGAGAAAAACAATCATTACAATGGTGGCCACCGTACTCCTGACGGCAGTATTGTGCGGATGCGGCGGCAAGAGCGGAAACAAGACTGAGAGTCAGCCGCCTGCCACCGGGCAGGTCAAGGTGGAGGCCAAGGCCAAAAGCATCTGGGAGCAGTTCCTGAAAGAAGGCCACGAGGCCGATACTGCAATCTACGTGATAAAGACCAAGGACAACGTGGAATCTATCTACCTATACCGCGCCATCAGAAAAGAGGAAATTGCCTCATCCGAATACAACAAGCTATACAAGCTGATATGCTATCCCAACAGCGGCTACGCCACCGTGGCCTTCCTGGAGGCCAGCAACGAGGACAACGAGGAATATTCCCGCCTTACATTCTACAAGTATCAGGACGAAAAACTCACCAAGGATTTCTCTGTGATAGACCAGAAGCCTGATTTCCTTGACTGGAACGAGGAAGGCCAGTATTTCAGCAGCCTGACCGGCGAGATCTACCTGAATCCCGACGAGATAAACATCAAGCACGGAACATATTTCCAGTGCGACGACAGCGAGCGTCCAAAATACGAATCCACTTACCGCTGGAGCGGACTGCGATTCGAGAAATAAAAAAATACCGGTTGTCACTTGATTTCATAGTGGCAACCGGTATTTTAATTATCGCCTGAGTTCCTTGAGGCTCTCGCGGGCCTCCTGCAGAGGATCCTCAATATCATATTCGCCTTCGTATTTGCGGAGCTTCTGCAAAATCATTATGGCGGTGTTGTAGCTATCTACGGCCTCCTTGTAGAGGTCGTCGTCGCTGAACAGATCACCCATAAAAATATACGAAACTCCAGCCATACGTGCGCTTGCTATATCGCTTGACGGAGCGGCCTGAGCCACATCAATAGCCTTTAGCAGATAATCTCCGGCGGCTTCGGTGTTGTCGTTCTGGTAATATTCTATAGAGGCCAGCTGATAATAGAGATCAGAAAACTCCCATCTGATGTCTTCCTTGTCGAGCTTGCGCTTCTTGTATAGAGGCTCAGCCATCAGCAGAAGCTTCTTGGCCTCCTTGCCCCAGTTGTCGTAATTGAGGGCAACGGCCAGCGAGCGGAGAAACAGGCAGTCGTCGTTCATGAGGCCGGCTTTCAGCACGCTGTCCACCACAGGCTTGGCGTATATATCAAACCAGTCGTCGCCATCATCCTCATCGTCCTCATCATCGGTATCTTCCTCGTCGTCATACTCTTCGTCATCTTCCTCGTCGTCGTCGTCGCCGTTCAATATGTAATCGACATTATCGCAGTATTGACTATAATCTGTATTAGCTGCAATATCCATATCCTGAAGTATCTGAAGATTCTTGGCCGATAGCTTGTAATATACAGAGCCGTCCTTGTCGGTTCTGGTCTCCAGTATATTCTTGGATGCCAGCTGCTTGAGCACCTTCTTCACATCAGGCACTACCGCATCTAGAAGCTCATCCAATGCGTCGAAATCAAACCAGTCGCTCCTCCACATTACAAAATGCTGGAGCACGGCCTGCTCGTTGGCGCTCAGCGAGTAGTATCCCAATGGGTCATTGCCAGCTGATGGCTTGGGCTTAGGAGAAGGCTTCGGCTTGGGCATTGGCTCATCGTACTCAGGCTCCGGGTCTGGCTGAGGTTTGGGAGTTGGCTTGGGAGTTGGTTTTGGCTCGGGCTCTGGAGTCACATTGTTGGCTCCCAGAAGCTCCTTGATGCGGTTGATAACGGCGGTGTATTCGGCGTCTTTTCTGAATCCGAAATTGGTATTCACGAGAAACTGATACATATTCCTGAAATCAGCTACATAATAGCCAAACTCCACGGCATTGGTCTCAGCCTTCGATAGCGGAATTATTCCCTCTCTCTGCTGCTCCAATAGCTCCTGGCGCTTGCCCTCCAGGTAGTTGTAATACTCCTTGAAAACATCCTTGTCGAGAATGTTGGCATCGTCGAGCACTATAGGGAGCACACGTTCCCTGATATTGCCGCCCTCGCTTATTCGGTGCCACTCGTGCATACAGTGGAGTGATTTTATGTATCTCTGGCTTATCACCACAATCACCACAGCTCCGCGGCCGATCTCCTTCTCGGTCTCGTCGATGGATACGCAGTAAGGGCTCAGATTGTCCTTGTCGCGCTTGTAGTAGATATTGTTTTTCTCCAGTATTGCGCAAAGATTCTTAACATCTTCCTCGATGTATGGGAATTCCGGATTGGCCCAGGAGTACGAAAAGTACACGGGCAGATTTTCGTTGATGTATTTCTTCGACATTTGGTTTTCAAGAATTTAGTTATTCGGCAAAGTTAAGAATAATTTTTTTATTAGTCAATAGCTAATGCCCTTTTATTCTTTGCCGGTCAGAGTTTTCAGATAAGCCACCAGCTCGCCAGCTATCTCCTCGTGCTCCTCTACGCTTGGGTGGTCGGCTGCGGCGCCGGTCCATCTCTTGCTGAACATCAGGTAAGATACATTATCGATGCCCTCGGCCTTGCATTTATCCACAGTGGCCTTCATTACGGTCTCCATCCAAGGCTTCAGAGTATCGTCGGCCATTGGGGACGACAGGAGAACCACATTCTTGCAGCTTGCGTTCTTGGCAAAGATTGTCTTGATGAAATCCACGTAGGCGTTTATGAACTCGTCGTTGTTTTGCACGCCGTCGTTCTGTCCAAGGCATACGCAAACCAGGTCTGGAGCAAAATCGTTGAACTTGTACTCAATCTCGTTGTTGCGCATTATGTACTTGTCGTAAACATCAGAGATCACTACTCCCATATCGCAGCAAGAGTGGATGAGTCCTATTCCTGAAACCGAGGCCAACGAATACTGGGCATTCATGAGGCGGGCTGTGCGGGGAGCGTAGCCGTAATAAGCGCGGTGATAGTCGCCCCACTGATATTCCGATTTGGGCACATAGTTGGTGTCGGCGTCGCAGCCTGATGTTATCGAGTTTCCTATAAACTCTATCTTCATATTTGTCTCGGGAGTCCACTGCGAGATTACGTCGGCCTTTATGCTGTCAACGCTCGAATATCCGTGCATTGTCTCGTTGTTTCGGGTTATGGTTACGTGGTGTAGGCCTTTAGCTAATGGCTGGTTATACGGGAAGTCCGCTGCAGAAGAATCGCCATTAGCTGACAACGTACCTAAAACTATGCGGTTTTTGTGGCCCTTGGTGCGGATGGGCATTGTCGGCAGATTGTCGACTGCGATTTCCATGTTCAGGTGGTCGTACTCGGTGTTTATGAAAATCTCGCAGCTCTCGCCCTCGTAGGCGAAGGTGAAGTATCCGCCGGCTGCCCACTGCTTGGGCTGACTGGCGTCGCTTCTGTCCACGCGGCCGATGTAGGTGATTTTCTCTGATCCGCCTGTGATTACGGTTTTCTCAGGCTGGGTGTTTGTGGCGCAGGATGCAAGCATTCCAGCCGCCATTAATGCTAATAATGATTTTGTTTTCATTGTGATATGATTGTTTTAATTGTTGAATGTGCAAATTTATAAAAAAAAAACAGATTACCGCAGTATCTTTCACCGCGATAATCTGTTTTTTATTTATAGGATGTTCCGTAATTGTTTAAGACGCACGGCCGTGCGTCTCTACGGGCATTGCGCAATCAATTACTTCTTCTTGGTATTCTGGAAGAGCATTGGGGCCATCTCCTTGAGGCATCTTCTCCATGAGAGGAACTCGTGGGCGGTGCCCTCTGATACGTAGCCCACAGCGTTGTAGCCGGCGGCCTTCATGGCATCAGCTGACTTCTTGATACCGTCAGGATTCTCCTTGCTGCCACAGCCCATGAAGTAGAGCTTTACGTCGCGCTTGTCGGTGATATCCTCTGGATTGTAAACTCCGCCAGAGAAGAGGCCGTAGTAAGCGAACTTGTCAGGATTGCGGAGAGTGATGAGCTTGGTCTCCATGCCGCCCATCGAGAGGCCGGCCATTGCGCGGTTCTCCTTGTTGGCGATGGTCTTGAAGTTGGCATCCACATAAGGAATGAGCTCATCGATGAGGAGAGTCTCAAACTCCTTGGCGTCGAACTGGCGGATGGTGCCGAACTTGATATTGTTGGTAAGGCCGTAAGCCATTACAATGATGAAAGGCTTGCACTTGCCCTCGGCAATGAGGTTGTCCATGATGAGGTTGGCGTGGCCCTGGTTGCTCCAGGCTGTCTCGTCCTCGCCCCAGCCGTGCTGGAGATAGAGTACAGGGAACTTCTCGTTAGGATTCTTGCCGTATGTAGGAGGAGTGTATACGAATGCTCTCTGGAAACCGCCCTGGCTCTTGCTTGGGAAGAGGATCTGCTGAACATTGCCGTGAGGAACGTTCTTCTCGGCGTAGAAGTCCTGGTCGTGGGCAGGAATCTCGATACCGCTCTCCCAACGTACCGAACCGTAGTAGTTCTTGGCACCTGGATCATTTACAACGCCGCCGTCGATGGTGAGGTGGTAATAGTGGAAGCCCTCGTCCATTGGGCCTGATGTGGTACCTTCCCAGAAACCGTCCTTGCCCTTGTGGAGCACTGTACCGCCCTGGCCACCGAGACCGAGGCTTACGATTACAGACTTGGCCTGTGGAGCCTCTACACGGAAACGTGCATAGCCCTGGCTGTTAACCATTGGGTACTGCTGGCCTGGCTGGTTCATCTCGCTTGGCTTGAAGTCTTCCTTGATCTCCACCTTGTCGAGATTGGAGTCAAACTTCTTTACCAGACGGTAGCCTTCCTTCTTCTTGAGGTCCTTGTCGAAGAGGAGAGGATAGTTGTTTACACCCACCCATGAGTCGCGGTCAGATACGTTCCAGAATGTAACGCACTTGATCACATCGGCGTGACGGCGGTAAACCTTGAAGAGCTCATTGTACATATTGCTGTGGAGAGTCTTGATGTAAGGCTTGATC
>JAZUEG010000445.1:0-1981 GCA_045640025.1 Bacteroidales bacterium | reverse complement strand
CTTCCGCCTCAATAAGTTCCTTGCCAATATCATGAACGGTTTCAAGGACTACGACGTAAAGATGGAGGAGATTCACCACACTCAGAAGCTCGACAAGCCTTCGGGCACTGCCAAGACTCTGGCCGACGATCTCGTAAGCATTCTCGATAAGAAGAATTCGTGGGTGATAGATACTACTCCCAAGGATGGCGAGATCAATATCGACTGTATCCGCGAGGAGGCTGTGCCTGGTACTCACACAGTTAAGTATTTCTCGGAGATTGATGATATCGAGATGACTCACATTGCCCATTCCAGAAAGGGTTTTGCTCTTGGCGCCGTATTGGCAGCCGAGTTCCTTTGCGGAAAGCCTTCAGGCATTTACGGCATGAATGATATGTTGAAATTTTAATTCTTTTTGTTAGATATGAGAAAACTTTTTGCCAACAAATGGGTAAAGTTCGGTTTGGTGACCTTTATCTATCTGCTTTTTGTTCTCTGGCTGCAGAACTGGTGGCTTATTCTTGGTGTGGCTGTTATTTATGATATGTACATCTCCAAGAAGGTTCACTGGGCTTTCTGGAAGAAGAAGGATGCGCAGAAGCAGACCAAGACAGTGGAGTGGGTGGATGCCATTATATTTGCTATCGTGGCCGCCACCATTATCAGAATGTTCTTTATCGAGGCGTTCACTATTCCTACTTCTTCGATGGAGAAGTCGCTCCTTGTGGGTGATTATCTGTTTGTTAGCAAATTGAGCTATGGTCCCAAGATGCCTAATACGCCTCTCTCGGTGCCTTTTACTCATCACACCATGCCTTTCACCAAAAGCACCAATTCTTTTGTGGATTGGATCAAGTGGCCATACCACCGTCTGGCCGGTTTCGGGAAGGTGAAGAACAATGATGTTGTGGTTTTCAATTTCCCCGAGGGCGATACGGTTTGCCTAAATATGCAGGCTCAGAGTTATTATCAGCTGATACGTATGTACGGCAGAGACGCTGTGCTCAACGACCGTGTTACCGATATCCACGGCAATGTGCACGAGGGTGTGTTCGGCAAGGTGGTTTACCGCCCTGTCGACAAGCGCGAAAACTACATCAAGCGCTGTGTGGCCATAGCCGGCGATTCGCTCCAGATTGTTGATGGTCAGGCTTTTGTAAACGGCAAGCCTCAGGAGAACATCGGCGACCGTCAGTTTAAGTATTTTGTTGTTACCGATGGCACAATGATCAATCCACAGGTTTTCGATAATCTTGGAATCTCCATCGAGGACCGCAACGACGCCCGCAGCTTCGATCCGGCTCTTCTGGAGGTGATGCCCGAGATGCAGGGCGAGGATCCCAACAATATTCTCGTTTTCCCGCTCGTGGAGGAGAATGTTGAGAAACTCAAGACTCTGCCTTGTGTTAAGAGGATTGTAAAGATCGTTCGTCCAAAGGATTACCGCGAGACCTACATTTTCCCTCACGACCCTGCTTACCGCTGGAATGAGGACAATTTCGGACCTATCTACGTGCCCAAGTGCGGCGACAAGATTGCCATCAATACAGCAAATCTTCCGCTTTACCGCCGTTGCATAGAAGCCTACGAGGGCAATACCGTGAAGGTGGAGGGCGACAATGTGCTGATAAACGGCATGATAGCCGAAACCTACACCTTCAAGATGGATTATTTCTTCATGATGGGAGATTCGCGCCACAATTCGGCCGACTCGCGTTTCTGGGGTTTTGTGCCTGAGGATCATATAGTTGGAAAGGCTCTCTTTATCTGGTATTCTACCGACAAGGACAAGTCGTTCCCGGCCAATATCCGCTGGAGCCGTATATTCAAGGGTATCGACTAATCCGAAAAAATTTCAGTTCCTTTTTTATAATTTAATCAGCTGGCATTACATTTTGTGTTTGTCAGCTGATTATTTTTATATATATTTGCGGTTGGATAACAAACTTATTTAGAATCATGTCTACATATACTCTTTATTGTGGATCCAGTTCGATAG
>JAZUEG010000444.1:0-1976 GCA_045640025.1 Bacteroidales bacterium | reverse complement strand
CCGTTGCTCTGGAACGAGAGGCTGAGTTTCTGGCCATCGCCGCCCGGAAGAGGACGCCAAGAGCTCTTCTCGAAGAAGTTCTTGGTAGAGAAGTTGTTGAAGCTTACGCCGAGACGGCCCACAAAGTATCCGCCGCCCCATCCTGCCGACAGCTCAAACATATCGTTGCTCTTCTCCACGAGCGGATACTCGATATCAACAGTCTTGTTGATATAGTCGGGTATAGGAGTAGGATTCAGCTGCTCGGGCTCAAAATTTCCGAGCTGCGCAAGCATACGCACCGAGTTGATGATATCCGACTTGCGGAATAGCTGACCCGGAGTAGTATAGAGCTCGCGGCGAGGCACGTGGTCGTTGGTGCGGGTATTACCGCTGATATTAATCCTGTTGATGTAAGCCTGGGGACCCTCCACCACCATAATCTCCACATCCACCGAATCGTTGATTACCGACACCTCACGTGGCAGAGTGTGATAGAAGAGATAGCCGTCGTCCATGTAGATATTCGATACGGCGTCCTTGTCGTTGTTCAGACGGTCGTCCATGCGGTTCTGGTCGTAGAGGTCGCCCTTCTTGATATCGAGAGCTGTCTGAAGACGCGCGCTGCTGTATTTCTCGTTGCCTATCCATGTGATATTGCGGAAGAAATACTGATGGCCCTCATACACCTTCAGCTTCACACCCACCAGCCTGTCGTCGATGCGGTATACCGAATCGCCCAGCACGCGGGCATCGCGGTAGCCCTGCTGATTGTATTTCTTTACGAGCTTCTTCTTGTCGTCCTCAAACTTGGTGCGCACAAACTTGCTGGGCTTAAAGAAGCCCCACCATCTGCGCTGCTTGGTGTCCTTGAGGGCCTTGCGGATTTTCTGATTTGTGAAAGCGCTGTCGCCCTCGGTCTCTATGGTGGAGATCCTCACCTTGTGGCCCTTGTCGATGTTTATCACCATGTTGGATACAAACTGGAGGTTTGTATCAGGCACCTCGTTTACCCTTACATCCACATTATAGAAACCCTTGTCGTAATAATGCTGGGCAATAATGTTCTTGGTCTTCGAGATGGTGTGCTCGGTAATCTTGGTACCCTGCAGCAGGTTTACCTTCTTGGCGATGTCATCCTTCTCGCCCGACCTTATACCCTTGTATATCACCTTGTTGAGCTTTGGACGCTCCTCAAGCTTGATATCGAGGAAAACCTGGTCGTCGGGAGTGGTGCCCACCACCGAAATGCTCACATCCGAAAACATACCCTGTTTCCAGAGCTTCTCGATGGAGCGCGTTACCTCGTCGCCGGGTATCGTAACCTTCTGGCCCACCTTGAGGCCGGAGATATCTATGATAGCCTGCTTATTAAGAAACTTGATGCCAGAAACGGAAATTCCGCCTACAGTATAAGTCTTGGGGGAGTCATAATTAACAACAGAGGTCTGCGGCAATGCAGTGTTTGTCGCAAACGTAAGCAGCATTATGATAACCAGTAGTAATCTGCCTTTCATTTAAATTCGTTTTTTTTCTAATAAGATTTTGTTAAAAAGTTACAAAGCGCAAAGTTATAAAAAAAATCTTAATTACTGACTAATTTGCTGCGAAGTTTTGCCAAATCTTCGTTCCCTGCGCTGAAAATCCACAATAGCCTCATAAAACTGCTCCTCTCCGAAATCCGGCCATAGCGTATCGGTGAAATACAGCTCCGAATACGAAATCTGCCAGAGCAGGAAATTGGAGATCCTCTCCTCGCCGCTGGTACGTATCAGCAACTCCGGGTCAGGCATATTGGCAGTATATAGATAGTCGGCAAAATCCTTCTCAGTAAGCGATTCGATATCAAACGGACATTCGCTGTACCTCCTGAGCAGGCGCTTGGCGGCGTTCAGCATCTCATATCGGCTGCCGTAGCTGAGGGCTATCACCACAGTAATACCAGTATTAGCCGCCGACTTGGCACATGCCGACTCTATCTCTGCCCTCACATCGGG
>JAZUEG010000443.1:0-27793 GCA_045640025.1 Bacteroidales bacterium | reverse complement strand
GATTATCCGTGAGGAAGATCAGTTGTACGTCGATAAGACAAGATACGTATATGACCTTACCCACTCTTAACGTTACGTCTTCCTCTCGAGGCCGAGGCGTATCGGAAAGTCGTTGCTGTGCGATACCTTCAAGATGTATTTTGAGGGCAGGAAGGATATGTTCCAGGGGCTGGCGATTATGGATCTGGAGAAAGACTGGAAGAAGTATCCGGTGATTCATCTGGACCTCTCGATAAGGGAGGAGAATATCGCTGATATCAGGAATTCAATAAAGTCGTTGCTGGCGGAATATGAGGATTTGTACTCAGTAAAGCCCAATCCCAAGGATACACTGGCTATAAGGCTTTCCGCTATCGTTAAGGCGGCATATTCCCAGATAGGGCAGCGTGTTGTTATCATTATAGATGAATACGATGCCTTGTTGCTGAATGTCGTTGATAATCAGAAGTTGTTCAAACAGGTACGAAGTGTCCTTAATGGACTTTTCTCTCCGTTGAAAAGACTTGACTCCTGCATAAAATTCCTCTTCATAACTGGAATCTCGAAGTTCTCGCAAATGTCGTTGTTCTCTGCTCTCAACAATCTTAAGGATATCAGTCTTATGGCTGATTATGAGGGTATTTGTGGTTTTACAAAGGAAGAGATGCACAGAGATTTTCCTGATTATGTTAAGTTGATTGCAGATAAATTGGGGTGCGATTTGGAAACCGCATACGAGGAACTCAGAAAAAATTACGACGGATACCACTTCTCATCGCAGATGACTTGTGATGTCTTTAACCCTTTCAGCATTCTCAATGTATTCAACGACAAGGAACTAAAGTCATTTTGGTTCGATTCTGCAAGTCCGTCGGCATTGATAAAGTTGGTTGATAAGTTGAATTTGAATTTTGAGGAGTTTGAGAACAGCGTGGTGAAAGAGTCAAGATTCTCTGTGCCTATAGAGAGTGTCAGTGACCCGATTCCTCTGCTCTTTCAGTCGGGGTATCTTACAATCAAGAACTTTAATCCAAGAGTTAACAGTTACACACTTTCTTATCCAAACAAGGAGGTGCGTGTGGCATTTGCTGACCAGCTTTTGAAATACAAAACCAAGAATCCTCCCAAACTAACCAACTTCTCAAACAGTTATGATGATTTTTGGGAGAGTGACGATCTCGACCGTTTCCTTCTCAGTTTCAAGGCGTTCCTGAAGGGGTTCCCCTTCTCGCTCGATAATTCCGAGAAGAACGAGAAGCATTATCACGGTCTTCTCTATACAGCCCTTGTGTCGTTTGGAGCTGATGTCTTTGCCGAGAAGGAGCAGTATGAGGGCAAGCCTGATATCATCCTCAAGATGCCGAAGACAATCTACATTCTGGAGCTGAAGTACGGGAAATCCGTCGGCACAGCCCTCTCTCAGGCCAAGAAGAGAGATTACGCCGGAGAGTTCGCCGACGACAAGCGTCCTGTAAAGATTGTGGGAATCAACTTCGTGGAAGAGGAGGTTGAGAACGAGATTTTCAAGTATAAGGTGAAGGTGGTGAGGTAATAGGAAGCATCAGCCCGAAAGACCAATTTGCTATCGTTAATCATAGCAATTTTTGGGGGTAATTTGTTTTGTCGTTATTACAATGTGCCGACAGTCTCCAGAGTCAGCTAAATCGTGATATGTTGGATACCGCGGATGCCTTCTACTTCCACGGCGAGATAATTCCGGCTGAGCAGGTTTTTGCAGAGATTCCTCAGACGAGAGCATATTATGAGAGGTATAATAAAAACTAAACACACTCCTCAAGATAAATTCTTCCAATTTATTTTCTTGGTTATTGGGGTTTTTGTTATATTTGTGGCAAATAATACAAAGATTAACCTTAGGTGCAAATCATTTTTATTTTCGATGAATCAAGAAAATGGAATCAAAAAGTAAGTATTTATGGCCAACGTTGTTTGGGATTGCTTTTGTATTGCTTTGTTTTCAAATATATCAAACAAACGTAAAGTGCAGGGAATGCTCCAACCTGATTTCTAATACGGAAATTATTAAAGCAAATTATAATTATGAATTATCTATGGTTAGTTTTTTCAATAGAATGTTTGAAAAATTATACCTTGAACATAATAAGCATATTTCCAAGCAGTCAATATTAGAATTTTTTACTTACAATGATTTTTGCTATTTACAGGAAACCTCTCCTAACGATAGTGAATTGCTGCAATTGTTAAAAGAAAAAGAATGTTCTATTGAATATGATTCCGCTCTTGAATTAATTGATTGTGGTTATTATTTTCTTTTTAAAGAAAATGATTTTGTTGGATCTGTTGATGTTTGGTCTCCGGGAGGGGACTGCCATTTGGATTGGTATTTACGTAACCATGTGTTGTTCAGAGAGGAGTAATACTATCTAAAACAAGATAGATAAAAAATGAAAGAATCTTAGAGATATATTCTCCTGAGATTTTTTTTTGCGTAATCGTTGGGAAATCATTATCTTTGCAAAAATCAAAAATCGAAAATCAAAAATGAAAACCCTGCCATTAGGAACACAGACATTCCAGATTCTCCGTGAGGAAGATCAGTTGTATGTCGATAAGACAAGATACGTATATGACCTTACCCACTCTTACCGTTACGTCTTCCTCTCGAGGCCGAGGCGTTTTGGAAAGTCGTTGCTGTGCGATACCTTCAAGATGTATTTTGAGGGCAGGAAGGATATGTTCCAGGGGCTGGCGATTATGGATCTGGAGAAGGACTGGAAGAAGTATCCGGTGATTCATCTGGATTTGTCGATAAGGGAGGAGAATATCGAAAGTTTGAAAACCTCTCTGAATTCACGCCTTGAAAGGGTTGGTAAAAAATGGGGCTTGTCTTGGGACGACAAGGCTACATACGAGTGCAAATTAGCGGACTTGATAGATACTGCATATAATCAGACAGGTCAGCGGGTTGTGGTTATCATTGATGAGTATGACGCCGCCCTGCTGAATGCTGTGGACAATCCTGAGTATTTCAAGGAGGTTCGCGGTACTCTCAACAGTCTCTTCTCTCCGCTGAAGAGTTTGGACTCATACATAAAATTCCTTTTCCTCACAGGAATCTCGAAGTTCTCGCAGGTTTCGATATTCTCGTCGCTCAACAATCTGTTTGACGTCAGCCTCGATCCAAAGTATGAGGGAGTATGTGGATTTACCAAAGAAGAGTTGCGCAGGGATTTTCCTGAGTATGTCCAAATGATAGCCGATAAATACAATTGTGATTTGGAGTCTGCGTATGAGGAACTTAGGAAGAATTACGACGGCTATCATTTCTCTGAGGAAATGACCTGTGACGTTTTCAATCCGTTCAGCATTCTCAATTCTTTTGCCAAACGGAATCTCAATTCATACTGGTTCGACTCTGCAAGTCCGTCGGCATTGATAAAGCTGGTTGATAAGTTGGAAATGGATTTTGAGGAACTGGAGAATTGTGAAGTTGACCTCGAAAGTTTTTCCGTTCCTATCGAGAGTATCGACGATCCGATTCCTTTGCTCTTCCAGTCCGGATATCTTACCATTAAGGATTACGACAGGGATATCAACAGTTACACGCTCTCGTATCCAAACAGGGAGGTCCGTGTGGCATTGGCAAAGCAACTTTTGCAATACAAGACCAAGAATCCACCCAAACTCACCAACTTCTCCAATAGTTATAAGGCTTTCTGGAAGAGCGACGATCTCGACCGTTTCCTTTTAAGTTTCAAGGCGTTCCTGAAGGGATTCCCGTTCTCGCTCGACAACTCGGATAAGAACGAGAAGCATTATCACGGGCTTCTCTACACTGCCCTTGTGTCGTTTGGAGCTGATGTCTTTGCCGAGAAGGAGCAGTATGAGGGCAAGCCTGATATCATCCTCAAGATGCCTAAGACTATCTACATTCTGGAGCTGAAGTACGGGAAATCTGCCGGCACAGCCCTCTCTCAGGCCAAGAAGAGAGATTACGCCGGAGAGTTCGCCGACGACAAGCGCCCTGTTAAGATTGTGGGAATCAACTTCGTGGAAGAGAAAGTTGAGAAGGAGATTTTCAAGTATAAGGTGAAGGTGGTAAGGGAGTAAGGAGCATCAGCTCAAAATGATTCCGATTGATATTATACCTCAAGCTTCGGCAATGAGAAGGATGCGTTCAGTTTTGTGGCCAATTTCATGGGCGAGAGGGATAATGCCGAATACAAGATTTGATTTTTATTGAGAATCAGCTAAAAAAATCCTCATTTTTATTTTCACGTTTCCATAATATTTTTTTATCTTTAAGACCAAGAGAGCCGGGGCTGTATCGGGCATTAGCTCTCTGTGTAACTGTTTGTCTAACAATTTGTTTGAAAATTATTATGAACGTTCAGTCTTTCGATAAAAACAATCTGATGGATTTGGGATACTCTCTCAAAAAAGATATCATCAAGAATAATCTTGTGGGAGCATCATCATCATCTACAGTTATTTTGTGCAATACCCGCAGCTGGCACGGACTTCTCTCCGTATATGACAGCAAGACCGAGAGCATGAAGGTAATCCTCTCTACCCTCGACGATTCCATAATCTCCGGCAACAAGACTTTCCTGCTGTCTACCCGCAAATATCCCGATGTATTCTTCCCATTGGGACATCAGTATATATTATCAGCTAATTTCAATCCATTCACCAGCATAGAATACAGCATAGGCAACATACTTCTGCGCAAGGAGATGCTGATATGCACCAACGAGGAGACACTTCTGCTGAAATACACACTTCTGGAATCTGCCCAGCCAGTAAGGCTGCAGATACGTCCGATAGTGGCATTCCGCGAGGCCACCAAGCTCCGCCGTGTAAGCCACGACATCATAACCGGCAATGCTCCCGTGGTAAACGGCATAGGCTACCATCTCTATCAGGACGAGCCGTATCTCTACATGCAGACCAGCAAGCACAGTGAGTTCGTTACCGCCCCCGACTGGAACTATAACATAGAGTATCAGCAGGATATGATGGAAGGCAAGCCTTTCCAGGAAGACCTCTTCATGCCGGGATTCTTCGATATAGAGCTTGATAAGGGCGAGAGCGTGATATTCAGCGCATCGATGAAAAACCAGAACCCCAGCACACTCGAGGATTTCTACAAGAGCGAATCCTACACCAGGATGAAACGCCACACATACGAGGATTTTATACAGTTTGCCGCCAATCAGATGTTCCGCGAATACAATGGCGAGTGCATCGTGGTAGAGAAGATGCCGCCAAGCCCCTACTTCAGCAAGGACAGATTCGGCGCGCTTCCGGGCCTCACTCTCCCAAACGGCAACTTCGACATGTTTCTCAAGATAGCCAAATCATACCTCAAGCGATACAAGAACGGAGCATTCGGCGATGTGGACGACAACAACTACGCACCCGAGTCGCCATTCTGGTTTATATGGGCAGTACAGCAGTACAGCTATCAGCGGGGCAACTTCAACGAGATAAACACCGTATTCGGCCCCACAGTACAGGAAATCGTGAAATTCGGCATGACCAACAACATCCCCGGACTCTTCACCGACATCAACGGCCTGGTGTGCGACTCGCGCCTGCCGGTCAAGCGGTTCTACGCCGAGATCAACGCCATGTGGTACAATTCGGTGCTCTTTGCCCACGACCTGGCATGCATGAACGGCGACACCGATTTTGCCAACAGCACCAATACATACGCCCGTATGCTGTCGCTGGCATTCAACACCCGTTTTGTCGACAAGTCGGTAGACTATCTGGCCGACAGCGTGGACGAGTTCGGCAACAAGGACCTCTCATGCTGTCCGGGTCAGCTCGTGGCCATGGCCCTTCCATACCCGATAGTGAGCGACGACAAGATAGCCAAAGCCCTCTCCGTAATCGAGAAAAACCTCCTTACGCCGGTAGGCCTGCGAAACCTGAGCCCCGACGATCCCAAGTTTGGCCCCGATACCACCATCACACCTTATTATCTTGGATTCCTGGCCGAGCTCTACCTCAAAATCTACGGCGAGGAAGGAGTAAAGAAGGCCGAGGAGGTTTACCACTGTTTCGACGAGAAGCTCAACGAGGTGCAGTCGCCCAATTTCTACGAGAAATTCTCGGCCGAGCCGCCATACGAGGGCAAGGGCTCTCCGCTGAGCGCCGTCACCATAGCATCCATCAACAGGATAAAGCTCCTGATAGATCAGTTTTAATAATAGATTAGAGTTTGTAGATTAGAGAATAGAGAATCTCTGATCTCTGATCTCTGATCTCTAAACTAAAAGAATTATGAGAATACTGATGCTCGGGTGGGAATTTCCACCACACATATCCGGCGGCTTAGGTACGGCGTGCCACGGTATAGTGAGCGGATTCGGCAAGATCCCCGATACCAAGGTGATATTCATGGTGCCCAAAGTCTTTGGCGACGAGAAGGCACCCAATGCCGTATTTGCCGGCGCCAACAAGTACCTGGAGCGTCATACCACCATCCAGAACCGGAGGGTCAGGATAGTCACGCCATTAGCTGATACAAAAAACACCGTAATCCCATCCGGCAGTATAGGTATTTCAGCTAATGGCAAAAAAATCACCACCTTCCGCCAGTCGTACAACAAGCTGATATACGTGGAAACGGCGTCGATGCTGCATCCCTACATGCAGGCCGAGCAGATCGAGAAGATACTGATAAAGAAGCACATAGATCCCGAATCGGTCTGGTTTGACGAGCGCGGACGCATGATGGCATCATCCAAGGGCGGCAAATACGAGGTGCGCCTCAGCTTCAGCGATCTCCAGGCATTAGACGACGTGCCGGATAAGTTCGAGTTTACGGGCAAGTACACATCCAACCTCTACACCGAGACCGGAATGTTTGCCCGCGTGGCCGAGAACCTTGCGGCCGATTACGATTTCGATATAATCCACGCCCACGACTGGCTCACCTACGAGGCCGGCATAGCCATCAAGAAAGCCAGCGGAAAACCTCTCGTAATCCATGTGCACGCCACCGAGTACGACAGGAGCGGAGGCACCGTGAACCCAAGAGTATACAATATCGAGAAGCACGGCATGGATGAGGCCGACGCCATAATCACCGTAAGCAACCTTACCCGCGACATCTGCGTGGATAAGTACGGAGCCGATCCTCAGAAAATAACCACCGTATACAACGCCGTGGATTTCCGTCCACAGAAACACGAGGTACGCAAGCGCGACGGCGAGAAGATAGTAACCTTTCTGGGCCGTATCACATACCAGAAAGGCCCGGAGTATTTTCTCCACGCGGCCTACAAGGTGCTGGAGCGGGCTGACAATGTGCGTTTTGTGATGGCCGGCAATGGCGATATGTTTCATGCCATGATAAAGACCGCCGCGCGCCTGGGCATAGCCGACAGATTCCATTTCACCGACTTCCTGAACCGCGACGAGGTGCGTCAGCTATTCTCCATAAGCGATGTGTTCGTGATGCCATCGGTATCGGAGCCCTTCGGCATAGTGCCTCTGGAGGCGCTCAAGAGCGGAGTTCCCGTCATCATATCCAACCAGAGCGGAGTGTCGGAGGTTTTAAGGCATGCGCTCAAGGTCGATTACTGGGACGTGGATTCCATGGCCGATGCCATACACGCATTGGTGAAGTATCCCGCGCTGAGCAAGTTTTTCGTGACCCACGGCCGCGAGGAGGTGGACCAGATGAAATGGGACCGATGCGCCGAAGATATTTACGATGTTTATAAAAAAACTATATTATGAAAACAATCTGCCTCAATTTCAATATACACAAGCCCCTGCTGCTCAAGAAATACAGATTCTTCGATATCGGCAAGGACAATTTCTATTTCGACGATTACGCCTCCCGCGCCGAGGTGGAGCGCAACGAGCGGGAGTTCCTGAAACCGTCGCTCGAATCCATGCTTGCCCTCGTGCGCCATCACGGCAATAAGTTCAGATTCTCGCTCACCATTTCGGGATTTGCCCTCAGCCTCATAGAGGAATGCTGCCCCGATACGCTCAAGGTGCTGCAGGATCTGGGCGACACCGGATGCGTGGAGTTTGTGGGCATGCCATACAATCATTCGCTCTCATCCATCAACGACGAGGACGAGTTTGCCCGTCAGGTGCGCCGTCATTCCGATGAGATAGAGCGCCTCTTTGATGTAAGGCCCGTAACATTCCGCAACACCGAGCTGATATATACCGATGCCGTGGCCTCGATGGTATACAATCTCGGATTCAAGACCGTGCTCGTGGAGGGCGCCGGCCGCAGTCTCGACATCAAGGGCCCCGATTTTGTATATTTCAGCTCCGAACAGCCACGTCTTAGAATCCTTCCGCGCAACGAGAACATCTCCCGTATGCTGGAAGACGCCCTCAAGGACAAGAAACTCTTTACTCCCAAATACTTCGCCGAGCGCCTCTACGAGATCGATGAGTACGACGATATGATATACCTCGGCCTCAATTTCGAATATTTCGACAGCACAAGGTACAATAACAACGAGGTGCTGATGTTCATCAAAAACCTGTCGGAGAAGATAGTGAATTCGGGAGTATACAAGTTTCAGACACCGGGCGAGGCAGCTAATGAGTATCAGCCCGTAGGACCATTCAAGTCGATAACTCCTCTCTCGGGCATGAACCGTTTCCACGATATGACCCCATGGCAGGGCAACGAGCTTCAGCAGGAGGCACTTCAGAAAATATCGATGCTCCATACCTCGGTAAAGAGGGCCGGCCACCCGGTGCTTACCGATATTTGGGAAAAACTCCAGTGCTCCGACTATTTCTACTACATGAGCACCGAGTATTTCAACAATCCCGCCTACGGATACAAGCCGAACCCGTTCAAGTCGCCATACGAGGCATTCATCAACTACATGAACATACTCGGCGACCTGGAGCGCAGGCTTAATGAGAAGATCCGTCAAAACGAGGAAGACTCCATGACCGACGATCAGATCCGCGATATTATAAGCCATTACGAGAATGAGATTTATCAGCTGAAACAAAAATTATCAAAATAATACGATTTTTAAATAATTATCACTAACTTTGTAGCGATATTCAAGGTTATAAAAAAACAATCAAATCGTATTATGATAAACGAACAGATTAAACAGATAGCAGAGCGTCTCAAGGGATTGCGCGAGGTATTGGACCTCACCCAGGAGGACGTTGCAAAAAAGACCGGATTCGACGCCGAGAAGGTTGCCGTCTTCGAGTCGGGCGAGGTGGATATTCCCATGAGCTTTATCTGCGATGTGGCACAGGCATACAACATTGAGCCATCGGTGCTCATCAGCGGATACGAGCCAAAGATGAACTCATACTTCCTTACCCGTTGCGGTCAGGGAGTGAGCATGGAGCGCACCAAGGCATACAAGTATCTGGCTCTTGCCGCAGGATTCAAGAATGCCAATATCGAGCCATTCGAGGTCAGCATAGAGCCATTCGAGAAGCTTACCCTCAATACACACGCTGGTCAGGAGTTCGACTACGTGATCGAAGGCCGTGTAAAGATCCAGATTGGTCAGAAGGAGCTGATACTCGAGAAGGGCGACAGCCTCTATTTCGATTCATCGATACCTCACGGAATGCTTGCCCTCGACAATCAGAAGGCAAAGTTCCTCGCTATCATCACTAAATAATCATCATTGCAACTTAAATATAAAATGTTAGAGCGTTTTCTTAAACAGACAGAATTCAAGGATTTCGAAGATTTCAAGAAGAATTTTGATATAATTGTACCCGACAATTTCAACTTTGCCTACGACGTAATGGACGCTTGGGCCGAGGAACAGCCTGACAAGCTGGCCATGATCTGGACCAACGACAAGGGCGTAGAGAAAAAATACACATTCGCCGACCTCAAGAAGGAGACCGACAAGACAGCCTCGTTCTTCATGAGCCTCGGTATCGGCAAGGGCGACAAGGTGATGCTTATCCTGAAGCGCCACATCGAGTTCTGGTTCTCTATCCTCGCCATCCACAAGATTGGCGCGGTGGTGATCCCAGCCACACACCTTCTCACCAAGAAGGATATCGTATACCGCGACAATGCCGCCGGCATCAAGGCCATCGTGGCTTGTGGCGACCCTCTCATCCTCGAGCACATCAACGCAGCAATGCCTGAGAGCCCAACAGTAAAGGCTCTCATCTCTGTAGGTCCAGAGATTCCTGAGGGATGGCACGATTTCCAGAAGGGCAAGGAGAATGCAGCGCCATTCGTCCGCCCCGAGAAAAACGAGAGCGACGACATCTCTCTCATCTACTTTACATCAGGCACATCGGGCGAGCCTAAGATGGTGGCCCACGCTCATACATACGCTCTCGGTCATATTGCCACAGCATCGTTCTGGCACAATATCAACGAGACTGATATCCACCTCACTGTAGCTGATACAGGCTGGGGCAAGGCCGTTTGGGGCAAGCTCTATGGCCAGTGGATTGCAGGATCTGTGGTATTCGTTTACGACCACGAGAAGTTTACCCCTGCCGATATGATCAAGATGATCGTTAAGCACAAGGTAACCTCTTTCTGCGCTCCTCCTACAATCTACCGCTTCCTTATCCGCGAGGACCTCTCTAAGTACGACCTCAGCAACCTGAAGCACCTCTCTACAGCAGGCGAGGCTCTCAACTCTGCCGTTTACGACACAATGCTTCAGCTCACCGGCCTCAAGATTTTCGAGGGATTCGGTCAGACAGAGACAACTCTCTCTATCGGTACATTCAAGTGGCTGGAGCCTAAGTCTGGCTCAATGGGCGTTCCCAACCCATTGTACGATATCGATATCGTGACACCAGACGGCCGCAGCTGCGAGGAAGGCGAGCAGGGCGAGATCGTAATCCGCATCAACAAGAAGCGTCCATGCGGACTCTTCAAGGAGTATTACCTCGACCCAGAGCGCACCGCTGAGGCTTTCACTGACAATGGCACTATCTACCACACCGGTGATGTGGCTTGGCGCGATCAGGACGGCTACCTCACATTCGTGGGCCGTACCGACGATGTTATCAAGTCTTCGGGCTACCGTATCGGACCTTTCGAGGTAGAATCAGCCCTTATGACTCACCCCGCAGTAGTGGAGTGTGCCATCACAGGCGTTCCCGACGAGATCCGTGGAAAGGTTGTAAAGGCCACCATCGTACTCGGCAAGGGTTACGAGCCTTCTGAGGACCTTATCAAGGAGCTTCAGGACCACGTAAAGAAGACCACCGCTCCTTACAAGTACCCACGTATCATCGAGTTCGTGAAGGAGCTTCCTAAGACCATCTCAGGCAAGATCCGCCGCGTAGAGATCCGTCAGAACGACGAGAAGAAGTAGGCTCTTGGTTTTCGCCATCAGCTGATGGCAGGATAATATAGCAATCCCCATACAGGCGATGAGGCTTGTATGGGGATTTTTTTTTGTGAGGGATGGTGGCGGTTGGTATGTGTTTATCTTTGGTTCAATATTTCGTTTTTGGCCCTCTTGAAATCTTCGTCAGTAAAATTATCCAATAAATATTTCTTTATGTCAGCCTCAGAAGGAAGTTGTAGTTGGTATTTCGTTACAAATATATTTGATAAGCCTTCTGTTGCATATTTGACTGTGGTTTCTCCATAATCGGTGCAAAGTAACAATCCTATTGGAGGATTGTCGTCTGGTAAAGATACTTCATGCTTGTAGTAATTGAGGTACATGTTTAATTGTGATGCATATTCGTGACGAAATCGATCTATTTTTAGATCTACAATCACATGGCATCTAAGGATTCTATGGTAGAAAATCAAGTCAGCCTTATAATAGTCTTGGTCTATTAGTATTCTTTTCTGCCTTGCCTCAAAACAGAATCCATTTCCTAATTCCAGTAGGAAATTTTGTATATGATTGAGAATCTCTGTTTCTAATTTTGTTTCTGTAAATACATTTTCAGGTTTGAGGCCAAGAAACTCTAAAGTGGTTGGGTCGTGTATAATGTGTTTGGGAGCGGTTTTGTCGCTCTTGTTTGACACATAGCGTTTTAGGGCTTGCTTGTCTGTAGATAATCCCATACGTTCATAATACAACGAATTTATCTGTCTGTCAAGTTCTTTGTATGACCAACAACCTCTTATCAGTTCTTGTTCGTAAAAGGCCCTTTTGAAGGGGTCGTTTATTGTTGAAATCAGCCTAAGTGATGAGTAGTTGATTTTGTAGAATAAACGCTCGGGAGGAGTTTGCCAATCTTCTTGTTTTGTTATGTTAATGTTTTTAATATCAGCATGTTGTAATTTTGCACACGCCGTGTGCAAAATTGAATTTGATAGTTGGACGTTGTTGGATGATAGAAAATCTACTATGATTTCCCCCATATATGGATATGTTGTGTATAATTGTCTTGAATTATACAGAATTCTTTCTCCTAATCCTTTTCTGTTGATGCGGGAGGATAATTTTTTCAGTAATTGTTCTCCGTATTGGGCTTTGTCTAATCCATTTTGTTCATATTCTACAATATACCAACCTATCATCCAATTTCGTGCAGTGATGTAAAGATTTACTGCGTGTACGGCTTGAAAAGATAGGGTGTCCTGTAGGCTGGTTATATTATTGGCTAAAGTATCAAAGGAGTTCTTTATTTGTGTCGTTTCTTTCATGGTGTTCTTTGTGTTTGATGCAAAGATACAAAAAGAATCTGGATATCGAAGAATTGATTGCATTAGTTTTTTGTGCGAAGTGATAAAGTTTGCATTTTTTGACATTTTAAGGGGTTGAAAGTTTGCATTTTTTGACATTTTTGTAAAAAGTGTTTGTTTTTCAAAGGATTATGAATGGATTTGCTCTGTCATAATAATCTGTTGAAATTGTATTGTCATACTTGTCCAATCTAGGTGAAATCGGCTCAATCGCGAGAGCATAAATCTATTGATGCTTTTCAAAACAAGTACTCAAGCAGGATATTGCGTCGTTATTTGCTGCATACCAAGGATGTCAGAAAGGAGCAGGATTTGATATGTCTTCCGATTTTCTTGACTCAATTTTTGTGATGTTTTGTTATTGATTTTTATTCTAACAATAATCGCCACAAAATATCAAAACCCCTTTCCAGCGGAAACTTCTCCGCCTGAGAGGGGTTGATTGTTTATAATGCGTGATTTGGATGATTAATCCAAAACATTTACTGTGATATTAGGTTTGCTGTCGCTGTTCCAATAATCCCAATATTCTGTATATCTTGCATACGATTCCTTAGACACATTGATTACAGTGCCAGCAGGGCATTTGTTGTAATCATCTCCCCTGCCCTGATCTCCCTCTTCAATTTCTGGATTTCCCAATATTGTTATGGATTTCAATTTGTTGCAACCATAGAAAGCGTCGTATCCTATGTAATCAACACCTGCATGGATTGTTATACTCTCGATGCCTGAATTAGAGAATGTTTGTTCCTCGATACGGCTTACACCTTCGGGAATAGAGGTGATTGCGAGATTGGTGCAATTCAAGAAGGCTCCTCTTCCGATGCTTGTAATGCCACTTGGAAGTGATGAAAGTTTAAGATTGGTGCATTCCTGAAAAGCTGAATTGTCAAGGCTTGTAACGCCAGGCATTTCTATATCAATGAGATTAGTGATGTCTTTGAAATTTTCGCCAATTTCTGTAACGTTATTGGGCAGTACAAGTTTTACATTGATACTCTTATTGTTTTTCAAGGCATATCTGGTAAGTGATAAATTATTATTGTTCAGAATTATCCCTGCATCAGAGCCAGCCTCCAGTCCTCTAAGGTATCCATTCAATTCTCCGGCTTCCTTAGTCACATAGAACGCCTTGTCCAACTTCTCTGCCTTGATGTTGTTTACCTGATTGGGCTTCGATTTGAAGGCCTTTGTTGTGTATGTGCCTTGCTTGTCGTTCGCGTCGGTGAGGATTAGGGTGATGCCCTTTGTGAAGTCGGCAGGTGCGTACGAAATGTAGTATTCCTTGCCTTCCTCTATTGTGCCTGAGAGGGTTATTGTGGTTCCAGTTGCTCCTGAGACTGCGAGCTCAGGGTATCCTGATATGCTGATTTCGTCTGCTATGGCCTCGCCGTTGTTGCCTTTCATCTCTATTGATTTCAGGTTTCTTGGCGCGGTGATTCTTATGAAGGCGTTGGCAGTCTTGAATGCGAATTCCTTCTTTGCTCCGCTTGCAGTGGCTACCATTACGTGGGCATCCTTGTAGAATGTTCCAGCCTCGGCTGTCTGTATTGCAGGGATAGTGGCAGTTGCCGACGATGCGTCAACCAATGCCGACGATGGATATACTGCGTAATAAGTCAGGGCTTCAGGATTGGCCGTGCCTGTAAAGTTGCAGGTGGCTGAGGTGCCGCTGCTGATATCTCCCGTAAATATAGAAGACGCAGAGCCGTCGAAGACCTTGATATCGTCGCCTGCCGAGAATACGAGGTCTGTCCTGTTCTCGATGGCGGTTTTGGAGATGCCGTCGCCGTTGGAATATACGGCCTTGAAGGTCATCTGAACCTTGTTGTCTGATGTTGTGGTTTCTACAGTCTTGTCGCTTTCAGAAGGCTGTATCTGAACGTCGTCGTTCTCGGTGCCACACGATGCGAGCGCCATTGTGGCGATCATCGCAATTGATAGGTAATGTTTTCTCATCTTTCTGATACTTTGGGTTTAGAGATCGTCGCCTTCGTCGAGGCTCATAATGCTGGAAGAGGTGCAGATAATGTCGGTCTGATCGACTACAACGATCTCAAGCTCTGCGGGCTTGTAATCTTTCTTGGGTGAATTTTCTGTCATTTTTTTGTAAGGTTTTTTGTGTAATGTTTTGATGGCAAAATTCAAAAAAAAAATGACACGGCGAATTTTCGGATTTTAAATTATTGTTAAAAAATGTAAATTGGCCATATTCCCCAAAATTGTTTTGCCCACCAAAAATATTCGAGGCAGAATTCAAAAAAATTATTATCTTTGTCCGCAAAACAAATTGCGAACTGCTATGCCAAGACAATTGATGAGTTTCGATTATGCAGCTAAGGATCTGCTGCGCAACAAGGCCGACCATGTGATAGTGGAGGGATTGCTTACCGTGCTTATCGGTGAGCACGTCACTATTACCAAAGTGCTTGAGAGTGAGAGCAATCAGGAATCGGCAAACGGCAAATTCAACCGTGTGGATATGCTGTGCGAATCCGACAAGGGCGAGCTGATACTTTTCGAGATTCAGCAGGATTACCAGATCGACTATTTCCACCGCATAGCCTACGGCGCCGAGAAGGCTCAGACCGAGTACATATCAGCTGGCGACAGCTACGGCAAGCTCCGACGTGTATATGCCATCACCATAGCATATTTCGACCTCGGACAGGGCTCCGACTATCTGTATGTCGGCAAGACGGAGTTCCGCAGCTACCACAATCCAGAATCGCTGCTTCAGCTCTCTGCCGAGCAGAAGAAAACTTACAAGATAAAGACTCCTTCGGAGATATTTCCTATCTATTACATAATAAAGGTAAACCAGTTCGACAAGATAGCCACCACGCCTCTCGACGAATGGATAAATTTCCTGAAAACCAACGAGATAAAAGACGATACAACCGTTCCAGGACTTCGCGAGGCCCGTGAGCGACTGGAGGTTGCGAAACTCTCATTTGAGGAGCGCAGAATGTACGACAAATATGTTGACGAAATTCGTTCCGCCAAGAGCATTCTTGATTCACATTACAATCTCGGAATCAGCAGGGGAATTGAACAGGGAATTGAGCAGGGCTTTGAACAGGGTGCTCAAAGCCGTTCTGTTGAGATAGCCCGTAATCTGAAGAATAACGGTGTGTCAGTTGATTTGATTGCCCAATCCACAGGACTTTCTGTTGACGAGATTCAGGATTTGTAGGAGTTTGTTTTAATTTTATTTTTATTTGTAATGTATTTGAGGCTTTAAAATACCAAAACCTCCCTTCATTGCGTTTGGAGTTTTAAATAATGTATAACCGCATCATTTATCAATCTAAACCACAAACGCAACGATGAACAGCAAATCTTTTCTCATTATCGCCATGCTGATGCTGGTATTGCAGTCGGCCATGGGACAGAGGCTCAGGCAGGCTTTCGTGGATCTCCAAGAGGGATATTTCCTCGATGCCAACGAGCAGTTTGGCGGAGCCGTCAGGAAAAAGAAAGACCTTCCTATTGCCAACTACGGACTTGGACTCCTCTATATGGACGGCAAGTATCCCAAGCACAACATGAAGCAGGCTTTCAGCTACTTCGGCAAGGCGAAGCATTTTTACGCCAAGCTTCCAGCCAAGCAGGCGCAGTATTATTTCGACAACTACGGCATCAGCATCGACACCGTGAATTCCAAGATCAACGAGCTGGCAAGGCCTGAGTTCCTGAGGGTAGAGAGGCTTAACTCGGCCTCGCTCTACAGAAGTTTCGCGCATCAGTACAGGGAAAGCGAACTTTACAGGGCCATCGCTCTCCATAGGGCCGACTCCATAGAGAACGTAAAGAACCATCTGGCCCAAATGGACGAACAGCGCGCCTGGGAATATATCAGCGACCCAAATACCGATATGCAGATGGCTGTAACCCTGATATCGAGGTACGAGAAGAAATACAAGGATACGCCGTATATGCGCAGGGCTCAGTACGACTCGCTTCTGCTTGCCGTTAGAGACAAGATAATAACCACCGACAACTACCGCGCCGCGCAGAAATTCAACATGCTTTTCCCGAAACTTGTAACTTCCGAGAGCCTCTGCGCCGCCATCATCAAGGATCCGAGAATGGGCCTCGCCGCATGGCAGTCTATTATTAACGGATGCAATACCAAGGCTTTCAAGCATATAGGCAAGGAGAAAAAGGAGGCCATGCTGAAGGCTTGCTGTGATTTTGTCAGGACGACGGGCGAGGGCAAGGACTTCCATATCCTGACCACCACCAAGGCCGAGAGAAAGTATCTCTCCATTATCGACAGCGCCTACGTGAATGTGCCGTTTGATGCAAAATACGACAGGAAAAACGAGTACCTTTTCCGTGAATTCATCCAGCAGGCCGCGCCCCACGAGCTTGCGTATCAGGCCGTGCTCAGGATCATGAGCCCATATATCCACGACAAGGACTACGCCCGCGCCGCCGAGATTCTGGCGCAATACCGTCCGCTGTTTCCTCAGATGGATGGCAGGATAGAGAAAACCATCGACCTGCTCACATTGAGCGCGCCCGTATTCGAGGATTTCCGCAAACTGCCTCAGAGCGTCAACTCCATGGATGCCCACAGTCCCGTGCTCTCGGCCGATTTCAAGACATTATATTTCGCCATCAGCACCCGACCAAACAACCTTGAATACATAGACTACGACGAGCAGGTGATGCTCTGCGACTACGAAAACGGACAATGCACCAACGTGCGCCCGCATCCAAGACTCAGCAATCCGTATTGGTACGAGGATCCGTCGGCCATATCGCCCGACGGCAACACGCTACTTTATTATTACAAAAACCACATGTATCAGATTCCTATGTTCGACAGCTCCGCCAAGGGACGCATGGCCGATAGCATCAATATGGGATACGGTAGGACTTCGGTCCAAACATGGACTCCCGACGCATCGTTTTCCAGCGACGGCAATGTCATTATCTTTTCAAACAATTGTAGTAGCAAATATGTGGATAGGATGGGTGGCTACCACGAATCAAACTACGAGCTTTTCCATGGCGGAAGGGCAGGCAGTCCCGATATTTACGTTTGCCTGAAGGACGACAACGGCAACTGGGGCGAGGTAATCAACCTGGGGCCCACCATAAATACGCCATTCGCTGAGAGGAGCCCCGTATTGGCCTCCGATATGAAGACGCTCTTTTTCTCGAGCAACGGACATTACGGGCTTGGCGGTCAGGACCTCTTCATGAGCCGACGCCTCAGGGACGACAGCTGGACCGAATGGAGCGAGCCCATCAACCTTGGGCGCAATATAAATACCGAGAAATCAGAAAGTTCCATGAGGATAGCATCTGATGGCAAGTTGGCGTTCTACTCCAGCGGTGGCAATATCTATTCGTTCATATTGCCCGACCAATTGCAGGCCGAGGAGGTGAGCGTGGTCTCGGGCAAGATTCTCGACAGCAAGGGCAATGCCCTGAAAGCCAGTATATCATGGGAAGACCTCTCGAACGGACGCCTGATAGGAACCCTCGGCAACAATCCCGAGACTGGCGAGTTCTACATTACCCTGCCCACTGGCAAAAACTACGGCTACACCATTGAGAGCGATGGATATTTCCCCACCAGCGGAAGCCTCGACACCAAGGATTCACAGCAGGCCGTCACCATCAACAGCAACGTGAAAATGTTCTCGATAGATGAGGTGATAGACGGAGGCATCTCCATCGTGCTCAATAACGTATTCTTCGAGACTGGCAAATACGACCTGAAGCCTGAATCGCACAGCGAGCTGATACGCCTTGCAAGATTCTTCGACCAGCACGGCGACCTCAGACTCCAGATATCGGGCCATACCGACAATGTGGGCAGTCGTGAGGCCAACCTGCGCCTCTCGGAGAGCAGGGCCGACGCCGTACGCCAGTTTCTGCTCCAGCTCGGTCTGCCCGAATCGTCCATCGAGGTGGTGGGCATGGCGGACAGCAATCCTATAGCCGACAACTCCACTCACGAGGGGCGCGCCCGCAACCGCCGTGTGGAGTTCAAGATTCTGAAATAACAACTTAAAAAACTTACCGAATATGACAAGAAGAATTATCATGTTGCTAACGGCCCTGTTTCTGATGATTGCCCCAGATGCCGAGGCCCAGAAACTCAAAAAAGCCTTTGCACTGCTCCAGAAAGACAGCGTTGCGCTTGCCCAGGAGAGATTCAAGAAGGCCTCCATCAAGAAGAAAGATCCAGTGGCCGCAAGTTACGGAATAGGCCTTACATACATGAGCGACCTGAATCCGCGAAAGGACCTCAAGCAGGCATACACTCAGCTCGTAAAGGCCAAGACCACCCTCCGCGACAAGAGTTACCGCAAGCAGATAGAGTATTACGCCAAGGCGTATCAGCTGGATACCAACTCCATACAGCAGAAAATCAATCTCGCCGTCAGGGACATATTCCTAAAGACCGAGCAGGCGGGCACCATAGACCAGTATTATCAGTTCATGCATAAATACAAGGAGTCGGGCCCGTATTATGACCTTGCCAAACTCCGCTACGACTCCCTTGTGGCCGAGCGCGATAGGATGATAGCCGCCGAGGAGGAGCGCCTCTGGAATTCGATATTCGCCGATCCGTGGAAGGGTGGCGACGCGTTCGACAGCCTGAAGGTATATCTCGACAGGTTTAAGAAGACCAAGTATTCCCAAGGACGCAACCTCGATTCGGCCATCATCTATACCAAATGCAGGATAGTGGCCTGTGGCGACAATGAGGCCGCAGGAAGGCTCGTGGCCGCTTTTCCAGGCCTTGCGGACAAGGTATTGTCGTGGACCATGACCGACCAGAAAACCATGAACGGCTGGCCATCGTCGGAGCAGATCCACGCATGGTATTTCACCTTACATTCCTCGTCTTCCCACTACCGCACCGACAAACAGCTTTATGACAGCGTGGGCAGGATATACGCCGACTACGTTTTCAAGTATGGAGAATTGACCTCGGCCACAAAGCCCACCAACGACGACGAGCAACGCATCCAGGACGTGATAGCCAGCCGACGCTACCGCATCCCGTTCGATTCCGCATACCATCCCCGTCACGAATCGTTCTACAGGTATTTCGCCAAGGAGGCCGCTCCGCACGAGCTGGCATACGTATCTGTTCAGAAGCTGATGGCGCCATTTATCCAGGCCAAAAACTACACCAAGGCCGCCGAGATCCTCATGCAATACAAGCCACTCTTTCCCCACAAGGAGAAGATGATTCACGATACCTACCGACTGCTCATGAACAAGCCCGTGGAGGTAATCAATTTCAGAAAACTGCCTGCCACAATCAACGAGGGGCAGTGTGTGGGCTATCCCGTACTATCGCCCGACATGAAGAAACTCTATTACTGCGTAAAGAGCACTGTCAAGGAGAAAGGGAAAGCCGAGTATCACGAGGATATCTGGGTATGCGACTACGACGGAGGCAAGTGCGCCAATCCCCGACGAATACTCAGCAAGCCTGCCGATACCAGACAGAATCCAGTAGGGACCACCCACGACGGCAAGTCTCTGCTCGTGGCCCGAGGTGCCCTCATTTTCCGCCCCAAGATAGACGGCGACACCATCAAGGGCAAGGCTACCCTTCATCACTGGATTATGGGATACGAACACAGTGCATGCATATCCAGCACAGGCAATGTGATGCTCCTGAGCACTACGGGTCCGCAGTCGGGAGGCCCAGGCCTATTCGGCGTAAATCTGGCCAACATTTTTGATACAATACCTCGTGTAGGCGAGGAGAGCGGGCCTGGATGGTATCTCCCATTTGGCCGTGCCGATACGCTTGGCAACCACGACATATATGCCATGACTAAGGAAGCTGATGGCAAGTGGAGCTACCCGATCCACATAGGCGGAGTGGTGAATACGCCATTCTTTGAGGGCTCGCCCGTATTGGCCTCCGATGGCAGGACCCTCTATTTCGTAAGCGATGGTCACTATGGCCTTGGCGGAGCTGATATCTACATGACCAAGCGCATCCACGAGACCAGCTGGACGCAGTGGACTCCGCCCGTGAATCTCGGCCTCAGAATCAACACCGAGGCCAACGACCTGGAGTTCTGCATCGGAAGCGATGGCAAGACCATGATCATTGCGAGGGGCAATCAGCTCTATTCCCTGGAGCTCCCCAAGCTGTATTGCGCCGACCCCGTCCACAGGATTTCGGGCCAGGCGGTAGATACCAAGGGCAATCCCATCGGCAAGGCAAGGGTGGTTTGGGAGGATTTAGCTGATACAAAACCTATGGGGTCCCTAACGGTGGATTCCAAGACTGGCGGATTCTTCTTCACCATGCCCAACGGCAAAAACTACGGTTACAGCATAGAGGCCGACGGTTACCTGCACGTTAGCTACAAAATAGATACCATAGCCACCAAGAAAAAGGCCGTCGATCTTCTGGACCAGACATTCACATTATTATCAAGGGATGAGGTCCTCAGAAGCGGGGAGCCGATGGAGATGGCCAACATATTCTTCATGGACGACGCCGTAAACCTTCATTCGGGATCCCGACACGCGCTCAGGCGTTTCAGCAAGTTTGTGGACGCTACTCCAGGAGTCGGGTTCGAGGTTTCGGTATATGTGGATCGTGGAGCTGATGGCAAGACAGCCGACGAGCTCTCCGAAATCCAGGCCAAGGAAATCCGCGACTACCTCGGCAGGATAGACGCATCGCCCAAGATAGAGGTGAAGGGCATGGGACAGGGACGCGCCCGTGTGGAGTTCCGCGTGGTCAGGTAGATTTCTATTTTCAGAAATATTTGCTTATGAGCCAATTATTCATTACCTTTGTAGTGAATAATTGGCTTATATCAATCATGGTTCTCAATTACATTTGGATAGCGTTTTTCGTATTGGGATTTCTGTCGGCGCTGTATCAGCTGATAGTGAATGGCGACGCAGAGATTTTCCCTCAGATGGTGACCCAGATCTTTGATTCCAGCAAGACTGGTTTCGAGATTTCGCTCGGTCTCACTGGCGTGCTCACCCTGTGGTCGGGCCTGCTGAAAGTGGGGGAGAGGGGTGGCATGACCAACGCCATCGCCAAGCTCTTCGGCCCTTTTTTCCGCCGTCTCTTTCCCGAGATTCCCAAGGATCATCCAGCCATGGGTAGCATAGTAATGAACTTCAGCGCCAATATGCTGGGGCTCGACAACGCCGCCACGCCTCTGGGTCTGAAGGCCATGAACCAGATGCAGGAGCTGAATCCCAACAAGGACACGGCCTCCAATGCTCAGATTATGTTCCTGACTCTCAACGCGTCGGGCCTGACGATTTTGCCCATCACCATAATGATGTACCGAATACAGATGGGCGCGTCCGATCCGTCGGATGTCTTTATCCCGATTCTGCTGGCCACCAGTGCGAGCACGTTTTTCGGACTAATGGCAGTATGTATCTGGCAGAGAATAAAACTTTTCGACAAGGTGATAATGGCCTATATCGGAGGATTCCTCCTGCTGGAGGGATTGCTGGTATGGCAGTTCTCGCAGATGGACCAGGAACAGATTTCACGTATCAGCTCCGTATCAGCCAACTTCATAATTTTCACCATAATAACGCTCTTTGTCGTGATGGCCGCCGTCAGGAAAATAAATGTCTATGAATCCTTCATAGAGGGCGCCAAGGACGGATTCCAGACCGCCGTAAAGATAATTCCGTATCTTGTGGCCATGCTGATAGCGATTGGAGTTTTCCGTGCGTCGGGAGCCATGGATTTGATTATCAGCGGAATGTCGTGGCTTCTCAATGGCATTGGAGTTGATACCGATTTTCTGCCAGCCCTGCCCACGGGTTTGATGAAGCCCCTGAGCGGATCGGGAGCGCGCGGCATGATGATCGACTGCATGAAATCCTGCGGAGTGGATTCGTTTGCTGGCCGTATCAGCTGTACAATGCAGGGCGCCGCCGATACCACCTTTTATATAGTGGCGCTCTACTTCGGCTCGTGCGGAATCAAGAACACCCGCTACGCCGTAGGCGCAGGCCTGATAGCTGAGGTGGCAGGAGTGATAGCGAGCATTGTGGTGGGATATATGTTTTTTAAGTAATGGTGGAAGCAAATGATTTTTTTATATTATATTTGCGCCCATAATTAATCATTGAATATGAGCAGAAAGTTTCAGTTAAATAATTTTGGTCCGATAAAAAATGCTGAGGTTGAGTTTGGCGATTTAACCTTTGTGGTGGGTCCGCAGGCCAGTGGCAAGAGTTTCTTGCTTCAGGCGTGGAAACTTTATAATGACGTGTCGTACATAAAAAAAGCGTTCAAGTTTTTTTCTCAGAACTATGGAAACGACCAGGATTTGGTGAAGCTTTATTATGGAATGTTCCGTGGAGACTTGGGAGGAATGAGTTTCGAGGAAAGCTCGTCGCAGAGCGAGAATGTTTATTACATTCCTGCTCAGAGGGCTCTTTGCATATATGATGGCAGGCCCAAGACATTTGCGGAATATGCCACGGAGACTCCTTTTGTGGTAAAGCAGTTTAGCGACAGGCTTAATGTGCTTTTTCAGAATGGCGACTCGATGCTCAGCAATATCAGCTATCCATCAAGCATTTACCATAACGGCAGGATTTATATCGACAAGAGCAGTCTTGGAAAATCCGAACTGCGCATGAAGATAGATGGCGTTGATATCCCTAACTCATCATGGTCGGCTGGTCAGCGCGAATATACTCCTCTGAATATGGCTCTGTATGATTTGCAGATTTCTGCTCAAAAGCCTGAGTATGTGATAATTGAGGAGCCAGAGATGGGATTGCATACCAAGGCCGTTGTTGACCTGCTTCGTGAGGTGGCAAGGCTTATGCAGATGGGGTTCAAGGTGATAATATCTACTCATTCTCAGGTGATTATGGATTTCGCCTGGGGGTTGTATAATCTGAGAACCTCAGCAGAGGCCGATTTTGTAAATTATATGCGTCAGACAATAAATTGCGATGATGAGGCTGTGGCTTTGTCGCTTCATGGCAAGTTGCTGAATGTCAGGACTTATTATATTAATAACGGTGTCAGCAAGGATATTACCTCATTGGATCCATCGAGCGATGATACAGATGTCTCGGAGTGTGGTGGTCTCGGTAGTTTCAATTGCAATATCTGCAACTCGGTAGCTGATAATATGTCGAAAAATCTTTAGTTATGGAAAACGATTTCAAGACCGCGGTAGTGCAGACTTCCGAAATAGCAAACGCCTACAAGTCTGGCATTCAGGCCATAAAGGGCAACGAGAGAGCCAAATTCTCTTTTTCTGACAATCGTAAAATAAAAGGCAGTGTGGATATTGACAGCGCGCTGAAATCCAAATATCCTGAGCAAAACCGTTGGGATTATGCCATTGGCTATGGCGATGTGGTGGTGTATGCCGAGGTGCATCCGTGTGCTACGTCTGAGGTCTCCATTGTAATCAATAAAAGAGACTGGCTGATTCAGTGGCTGAAGGGCAAGCCTATCGATAAACTCGGGAAATCGTTGTATTGGGTTGCCACTCAAGGTGTTGCCATCAAGGACGCCAAAAAGAAAAAGGAACTTTCTATGAAGGGCATCAAGGTATGCTCCAAACTTGAACTTTAATCAATTATGTCGATCATCAGCACCATAGCATCTATTAGCCTTCGGGGACATGGGGAGAGGGTGGATATGTATTCGCAGTATCCCGATGAGACTCAGTTTCAGCTCTTTGGCGACCTTCTTAGGAAGGCCTCCAAGACTGATATTGGCCGTAAGTATGGTTTCGGGAATCAGTATAATATGGGTCCCGTGGAGTTTGCCGAGAGGGTGCCTCTCTGCCGAATGGATGATGTGAGGGATGCGCTTGCCCAGTCGGCCCGAAACCGCAGTGTAATAGAGAACAACGAGCTCTCGGCCAAGGATATCGTGGCATCGTATCTTAGGCGGAATCCCGACAGCAAGCTTTTCTCGGGCAAGATTCTGCTGATGGGTGGCAAGGATTATTTCGACAAAACGCCTTTCTGGATATCGGGCAGTTGCATCTATGAGTCGGAAAACGCTTATAAAGAGAATGTTACCTGTATCTGCGGTTATCCTGCCAATATCCTGGTTTTCCTGCGCAGGATGCTCGCGAAGTCAGGCAAAAAGAATATACATGAGCTTTGGCCAAATTTGGAACTCATAGTTTGCGGTGGCATGGAGGTTTCGCCGTATGTGGATGCAATTAAGGTTGCCGTTAGCTACCCAAAACTAAAAATAATATCCACTCTGAGCGGTCCTGAGGGATTCCTGGCTTTTCAGGATCTGGATTCTAACGATGGTCTGCTGATGATGCTCGATAATGGGATTTATTACGAGATGATTCCTGAGAGGGATTTGCAAAGTGCTGACTGCAAGGCTGTTCCACTGAGCGAGGCTAAGGCGGGAACGCGCTACGCAATGGTGATGAGTGGCAATGGTTTGTGGCGTTATCTTACTGGATATATTGTGGAGCTGATGTCGCAGAAGCCTTGCAGAATCCGTGTGGTGGATGATATTTATTTGTTTTCCAATGTGTTTGGCGAGAGGATATCCCGCCATCAGGCTACCAAGGCCATGAAGTCGGCCTGCATGGCAACGGGCGCAGAGGTCAGGGATTTTTCGGCTGAGCCCGAATTTTCGGATGGTAAATCCTGCGGAAGGCTTGTCTGGAATATTGATTTTGCCATTCCGCCCAACGACAATGACAATTTTCTGAGGACTCTGGATTTCGAGCTCCGTCGTCTTAATGAGGCGTACAATAATCTGAGATTCAAGAATATAGTGGATGAGGTTTCTCTAAAATAACATTTACAATGCGAAAAATTTTGTTTCTGCTGGTGTTGCTGATGCTGTGCCGTGTGGCTATGGCTCAGGATGATTCTATTGTTAGCAAACTCACTTCAATGGCCCCCAATTTATGTGTAAGGAGGATTAGGATTTTGGATGTTACAGACCGCAATGAGTACGATTACCTGAAGCGCACCTCTATTTATGATACTGCCGACCGTCTTAGCCTGCGTATCTACGGCCACAGCTTCTTTAAGAACAACGAGTATTTCGGCGATTTTGTGAAAGGCTACACATTGCCTGGTTTCCATTTTCAGCCCGAGATCACATACAATCTCAATCGTCAGCTGTCGTTTCAGCTGATGTGGAATGTACTGAAATATCACGGAACAGAGAAGTATCAGGAGGCTAACCCGTATTTCCGCATCGTGTTCCGTCCCAAGGATTATTTCACTATTATAGGCGGATACCTGGAGGGCAATGTAAAGCACGACCTCGTGGAGCCTATCTACAATCCAGAGCGTTATTACTTAGGCACTTATCCCGACAGATATTTTGCCCGCAATATCGAGAACGGCATTCAGCTGAAACTCCGCAAAAACCGCTATCAGGGCGAGCTCTGGATGAACTGGGAAAACTTTATCCTCTGGGGCGACGACGACCAGGAGCGTTTCACCGTTGGCCACGTGTCGAAGTTCAAGGTAGTGGACAAACCTTTTTGGAGGGCTGAACTTGTGGGAGAATTCCTTGTGGCTCACCGAGGCGGTCAGATAGACAGCTGTGATGCCCAGATGCAAAGTCTTGAGAATGGAGCGTTTGGCTTGGATTTTCACCGTTTTGGACGCGATGGGTCCAATGATGGAGCATTCCGTCAGCTGTCGCTTACCGCTATGATGGTTCAGTATCACTCGATGTCAGGTACTGATGATCTTCCGTGGGACGACGGCTGGGGTACATATATAAAGGCGCACCTCAGAATGTGGAATTTTGGACTTACAGCCGGGCATTGGTACGGACACAAGTTCTTGAGTTTCAGGGGTGACCCGCTTTTCAGCGGCTGGGCTCTGGATGATGCAGACAATAAGGAGAAGCGCTCGATGCTGTTTGGCGAGCTGTATTTCTGCAAGAATTATTTCGACGATGTGTTTACGCTGCGCACGGGAATCAATGCCTATTACGATGTCAAGGCCGGTCAGCTGGAATACGCCTATATGTTAAGCATGATTGTCTGCCCGAGATTCACAATTCTGCCCCGAAAAAAAATCTGAAAATTTTTAATATTTTTTGTGACTAAAAATTGATTTATTCAGAAATAATACTTTATATTTGCCAATAAAATAAAACAATATTTTAACCCTTTTAATTGTACACTAAATTATGATCAATCAACCAGTAGTGAAGCTCGCTATCGTAGGTGTAAGCCGCGACTGCTTCCCAATCGAGCTCACCAAGGCACGTTTGGCTGCTGTAATGGCAGAGGTAAAGAAGGCAGGCCTTCCTGAGGTATATGACTGTCCAGTAGTAATCGAGAACGATGTTGATACATACAAGGCTCTCGACTGGGCCAAGGCTAATGGCATCAACGCAGTATGTATGTTCCTCGGCAACTTCGGTCCAGAGGGTCCTACAACTCTCTTCGTTCAGAAGTTCGGCGGTCCAGCCATGGTAATCGCTGCCAAGGAGGAGGGCAAGGCAAACCTCGCCAACGATCGTGGCGACGCTCTCTGTGGTGTCCTCAACTTCTCTTACAGCGTAGGTCTCCGTCGCTTGAAGGTATATATCCCTGAGTATCCTAACGTAACTCCTGAGGAGGCTGTTAAGGAGCTCGCTGACTTCCGCAACATTGCCCGCGTAGTAAACGGCGTTAAGAACCTCAAGGTAATCGGCTTTGGTCCACGTCCTTGGGACTTCCTCGCCTGCAACGCACCTATCCAGCCTATGTACGATCTCGGTATCGAGGTTCAGGAGAACTCTGAGCTCGACCTCAAGAAGGCTTTCGACGAGATTGCTTCTAAGCCAGGCAAGGCTGCTGAAATCGCCGCTGTTGCCAAGGATATGGAGGCTGAGCTCGGTCCTTCACGCAATACTTACCCAGAGATCATCAACAAGATGGCTCAGCTTGAGGTTACTCTCATGGACTGGTACAACAACCAGAAGGATGGCTCTAAGTTCGCCGTATTCGCCAACAAGTGCTGGCCAGCTTGGCAGCCAATTTTCGAGTTCGAGCCTTGCTACGTTAACTCACGCCTCACCGGCCGTGGTATTCCTGTAGCTTGCGAGGTAGACCTCTACGGTGCTCTCTCTGAGTACATGGCTGAGTGCGCTACCGAGAAGGCCGCTACTCTCCTCGATATCAACAACTCTGTTCCTGCCGACGTTATCCCTGCTGG
>JAZUEG010000442.1:0-7683 GCA_045640025.1 Bacteroidales bacterium | reverse complement strand
TGGCTTTGAACTAACTAAAAAAAGAGGTTTGTTTAAAATAGTAACTTATTGAAACCCAACAGAGTCAATTTATTGAAAACTGGACTCTATTGGGTTAGGGGTATTATTGTCTATTTTCTAGTCTTAAATGAAAGAGCCGTGGTGAATTTGTAGAAACTATTATTTCCCTCTGATATTGGGAAGTCGTGGACTAAGCAATAAACACAATATTTTGGAAAAAATCATCAAAAAATCGCGAAAAGGTGTAAATGATTTTGCAAAAATCTCGAAAAAGTGTAAAGATCAACAACAGAATACAAACAAAAAAAACTTAAAATCAAACAGGGACGGCCCCGTGTGCCGTCCCTAAAAATTCACCCCATCTCCAATTCTTCCATCACAACATCGTGTTTGCCGTCTTTCTTGTTGTAGTTGATTCCTACAAGAATCACCTTTTCTGACAATCCTTTCAGAACACCTGTGTAATTCTTGTTATGAATCTGAGTGATAGCGGAATCGGCTGATTTGTCGTACTTGAATTCTATCAAAATCGCTGGTCGGCTCGACTTGCGTAATGGGAGGAAAACCATATCGGCGAACCCCTTTCCTGCAGGCAGTTCACGGACTATTTTGTAATATTCAATAGCCGAAAAATACGCATAACGAATGGCGCTGGCCATTGAATTCTCGTCATTGAAACTCAGAATAGAAGTGGCCTCAAAATGGTAATCGTCAAAAGCCTTGGCAATTGCTGATGAATTCATCTCAATGGTATCACGAACCAACTGAGACGATTTTGCAACAGCCTCAGAAATATTTCCCCAGTTTGCAGAGCGGACAATATTCTTAAACTCCGTCAAAACCTCGGTATTGGGAATGCGCGCAGTTCCATTTTCTGGATCATACGAGAGGTATCCAAGATGAATCAGGAGAGTGAGAACATCATCACAATTCTCGATATTCTTCATATCATTTCGGAAATTAATGATATCAACGCTCATTGATTCCCCATTTATCATACGGAGGATTTTCTGCTTTACGTTATCAGCATCAATCTGAATGAACTTATTCACAAGAGTAAAAGAGGCAGTCTTTGACCAGAAACTTGCATAACTTTTGGCCTCTGCATTCTCCATCACAGAATTGGGATTGAACATCGACCTTGCCGAGCCGAAAATATACGAATCGTAAGCCTGTTTTGTACGCTCAAAATCCATTTCGAATTTATCGCAGAGAACCTCAACTTCCTCTTTTGTAAAACCATAATAAGGCGCCGACCACCTGGGATCCACAACGCTGTACTCCTTGAAATTATTCAGTGCCGACTGCGTCTCAATTTTGATAATTGGCAGAATGCCAGTCATATATACAAGAGCAAAAATCTGCTTGGCATTAGCTGATTTAAAGAGTGCGCGTAGCAAATTCAAATAATCATTCTGAATCTTCGCATCATCATCCCTTATAAGACGATCCCATTCGTCTATCAAAAAAATGAATCTTTCACCAGTCTTCTGATTAATTTCAGTCAAAGCCCCGTGAATATATTTTTTCTCCTTCAGAAAAGGATAAGCAACCTTCAAGTCTTCAACAACCTTTTTCTGAATATAACCAATGAGATCCTTTTCCTTAACACTGCAAAAATAATTCGTGTCAATGGAAATTACAGGAAATTTGTTCAAATATGTCAGGAAAGAAGGTTTCTGCGCAATTTCAAGACCTTCAAACATCGACCTGGAATCGATAGATTTATCATAATAGCACTGTATCATACTGGCTATTATTGACTTACCGAAACGACGGGGACGGGATACGCACATAAAACTCTTTTCGGTATCAATAGCCTTGTTCAAGAACTCGATGACACCAGACTTATCAACGAAATCACTATTAAGCGCACGCTGAAAACAAATCTTTCCAATATTTATAAACGCTCCCATTTTCAATCATTTTTAATAATTCTTTGCAAATATAAAAAACTCAGACCGTTTTTCCAAATTTCAGTACTATCTAATATTATCCACAATAGACAATCTATTCAGTTTCAAAAACTTCCCCTCAATCACCTAAACCTCCTCACCACCAGCACTGCATTGGTACCGCCGAAGCCGAAGGAGTTCGAGATGAAGGTATCAATGTTGCAATCTATTGCCGAGGTTGGGATATTGAGTTTTGCGGAATCCTCGTCGGGGTTCTCGAAATTGATATTTGGGGCCACGAAACCGTTGTTCATCATCAGGAGGGAATAGACGATCTCGCTCGCACCAGCCATCCAGCATTCGTGACCTGTCATCGATTTGGTGCTCGATACGTAGGGGCATTTGTCGCCGAAGAATGCGTTAATCGCCTTAGCCTCAGCGCTGTCGCCGAGTGGTGTGGAGGTTGCGTGGGCGTTAATGTAGTCAACGTCTGTGGGACTAATGCCAGCCTGTCTCAAAGCGTTGCGAATAGCAATCTCGGTGCCCGTTGCGCCTGGCTTCTGGATTTTTCCGCCGTTGCTCGATACGCCGTAGCCAATCACCTCGCCGAGGATTGGGGCTCCACGGCGCTTTGCGTGCTCCAACTCCTCAAGAATCAATGTGGCAGAGCCTCCCGACGGCACAAGTCCGTCCCTGTCGCGGTCAAATGGTCTTGAGGCCTTCTTAGGCTCGTTCATTCGGTTGGAGAATGCCCCTAACGCGTCGAAACTCAAAACGGAGTATTCGTTGACCTCCTGAGCGCCACCGCATATTATCATATCCTGCATTCCACTGCGTATCAGCGTGGTAGATACTCCCAAGGCGTGAGTCCCGCTACTGCAGGCCGCGCTTACGGTAAAGTTGATTCCCGTGAGTGAGAAAATCGTGCTAAGGTTCATCGATACAGATGAGTTCATCGTCTGAAACACCGCCGACGATCCTATCAACTGTGTATCGTGCTTGTCATCGATAACGCGGAGCGTTTTTATTACAGCATCAGAGGAACTATCGTTGCCGAATACAATACCTACTTCATTATTAGATAGATAATCGTTGTCAATTTTAGCATTGCTCAAAGCCTCCAATGTGGAAAGATACGCATACTCAGCTTCCTGCGAGAGACATACACGGGAGCGTCGGTCGATTTTCCCCTTCAGGTTTGGCACGGGCAAAATTCCCGAAAGTCCAGACTTGTAGCCCAAATCCAGACGCTCCTGAAAGATTCCTATGCCAGACTTGCCTGCATAGAGCGAATCTCTCACTGTATCAAGGTCTTGACCTATGCACGAGTATATTCCCATACCCGTTATCACTACACGACGCTCACTCATTTATGTTAGTTTTGAGGTGGCTGGGGATTCTGATTTCCCTGACCGCCCTGATTGTTCTGGTTGTTGGGGTTTGGCCTGTTCTGCTGACGGTTTGGATTATCGCCGTTCTGGTTGTTACGGCGGTTATTGTTGTTGCGGAAACGGTTGTTCTGCTGATTGTTGCGGTTGTCCCTGCGGTTTTGCTGACCACCGTTGCCGTTTGGCTGACCCTGGTTCTGAGGCTGACCTCCCTGCTGAGGAGCGCCCTGATTGTTCTGTGGCTGTCCCTGCTGTGGAGCGTTTGGCTGACCACCCTGCTGAGGCTGTGGGCCGTTCTGCTGATTGTTCTGGGGCTTTGGACCCTTGCCCTGTTGTTGTGGCTTGTTCTTCTTTTTCTTGCGTTTGGCCTTGTCGAAACGCGAGATAGAATCCTCACCAACAGCATTCTGATAGTCGTCGTCGGGATCCTTTACGGTAACAGGCTCTGGAGTTTTATTTTTATCATTAACAAGCAATGTATCAGGCTTTTTACCCTGCTTATTTAATGCGATGATTTCCTTTACACGGTCGATAGGAACCACGGTGATATTTACCGAAGAGTTCTGGTCGTAACTGTACCACATCACGCGCTTGAAGATATCGGTCTTCTGGTGGAATGCGGTGCCGTCCATAGTCTCCAGTGGCTGACGCACGTTCGGGAAATCCTTCTGAGCGTCAATGTATGCGTCGAGTTCGTAATTGAGACAGCATTTCAACTTACCGCACTGACCTGCAAGTTTTTGCGGATTAAGCGACAGTTCCTGCTGACGTGCCGAGTTTGTTGTAACCGACACGAAATTTGTAATCCAGGTTGTACAGCAAAGTTCACGTCCACAGGGACCGATACCGCCAATACGGCCAGCCTCCTGACGCGCGCCAATCTGTTTCATCTCGATACGGATCTTGAACTCGTCGGCCATCAGCTTGATGAGTTCGCGGAAATCCACGCGCTCGTCTGCTATATAATAAAATATAGCCTTGGTGCCGTCGCCCTGAAACTCCACATCGCCGATTTTCATATTAAGTCTCAGACTTTCAGCAATCTGACGGCTACGGAGCATTACGGAATCCTCGCGGGCAATCACCTGTTTCCACTTATCAACGTCGCTCTGCTTGGCCTTGCGGTAAATCTTCTTGAATTCCTGCTGAGGATTCACGCGGGCCTTTTTCAACTGAAACGAGATTAGCGGTCCCTTTACGGAAACCACGCCAATGTCGTGACCCGGAGACGCCTCCACGGCCACCATATCACCAACCTCGAGTTCCAGGTTGTTCACGTTTCGGTAAAATCCCTTGCGGGTGTTCTTGAACCTGACTTCCACAATGTCATTGTATGAGTTGGGAGCCTGAGGAATATCATCGAGCCAGTCGTGAACATCGAGTTTGTTGCAACTGTCGGTATTCAAACACGACGCGCAACCCTCCACGTTAACGTCTTTGCTGGTGATTCTGATACCCGAACAACCACGCTGTATGTTTTTATAATCGTCTAATTCTTCCATTTTGTTTTAATAATATATGTAGTCGCTATCCCGCCGTTGCGGAATAATCGTAGTATTCCAATTAAGCAAATGCAAAGATAATGATTTTTTGGAAAAGTTTGCATTCCTTACTTTATTTTTTTCTGCTTATATCGTTGGAGGCAAAACCTCTGGTATTATAACATCGTTGTTTGCCTGTGCATTATTATCAATGAACATACAATAATAAATCGGCATATAGGTAATACCTTCTTCCTCAAAGACTTCCCTCTCGTTACTTAAAACGATTGCCTTATTTATATTGTAAATAGGAGTATTAAGGAAATTATCTAATGCGCTGTGTATTTTATAATCCTTGCCAGATTTTATTTCCAAAGGCAATGCCCTTAAATTCCTGTAATCGTCTATTATAAAATCCACTTCGCCTTTTTTCTTATTATCATAATAATGAAGACTATGCCCGTGGGCGTGAAGCTCCTGGGCTACAACGGATTCGTAAACAGTACCAAGATTTATACTCTTTTCGTCTTGCAACACCGCATTTATATTGTTTCCATACAATATGCTGGTCAGCAAGCCAATATCATTAAGATATAATTTTATCAAATTTTTCTGCTCAGATTCCATCAGCGGGAAATGAGGATTGCTGATAGCCTGCACCTGCAAGGCTATTCCTGAATTTACGAGATATTCAAATTCATCTGCATAGTCACTGAATGATCTATGTCCCTTTTTATCACTCTCTATATCCTTTATTACGATTCTTTTTTTCTTGTTTTCCAAATTCGACGGAACCAAATCATAAATCTTCCTTATTACAAGTTTATGATTTTCATCGTATTGAGAGGCATCAATCTTGTATAGGTTATGGATATTTTTTTGAATATCCCTACACTGCGCAATATTTCTGTTTTCTATGAATTTGTTGATAACTTCAGGCAAACCTCCTACTATGAGATATATTTTGAATTGCCGTAGCATATAATCGTGCAACGATTCGCTGAGAGGCTGTTGATTGTTGAAATTATTTCTTGCAACATCTATTATATTCTCACCACATCCCATCGCCAACAAAAACTCCTCAAAATCAAGGGGAAACATTTCTTCCACAGCGATACTTCCAATAGGAACAGAAGGCGTCTGCGAAAGGCAAACACCCAACTGAGAACCACTTGCAATGTAGGTATATTTATTTTCGAGATTAAGGAATTTCAACATTGTGAGCAAATGCGGATAACTCTGTATTTCATCAAGGAAAACCAAAGTGTTTTCTTTTTTTCCCATTTTAGAACCATAAATTGCACTTATCTGGAAATAAAAATCTTCTGTACTTTTTACCTTCTCAAAGATTCCTTGTCCCTCCTTGTCGGCCTTCAGATTTATTTCTATGTAATTTTTAAACAGCTTCTTGCCAACATATCTAATTATATACGATTTACCAATTTGACGCGCACCATTTACCAAAAGAATCTTATTCTTCTGGTGTAGCAAAAAATCCTCTATTCGTTTAGCATATTTTCTATATAGCATAGCAAAGATTATTAAGCATTTATGGAGGCAAATTTATCGTTTTTACTCGTTTTTTCCAAATTATTTGAGAATTATTCCGTAATTTTTAAGCATTTTTTTGAGAATTATTCCGTGTATTTCAAGCAAAATTTGAGAATTATTCCGAAAATTTTTGCCAATTTTTGAGAATTATTCCGAAATCTCTACTCCATTTCTGACAAACCATCTACCCCCTTTTCACCCTCAGCTGAGCACTCAGCTTTATCGCCAAATCAGTAAACACCAACTTTCCATACGCATTGCGCTCAATATTGCGATATGCCTCGGCGAAGAGTTCCGAAATCTGCGAGATATTGCCGGCGTGGATGAATTGGGCAAACTTCTCGGCAAACTTCAGCTCGCCTGGTGTAAGTTTCACCAAATCACGGGAAACGCTACTGAGCATAAAACATTCACGTATCATTCGCTGACAATAATCGAAGAAGCGTTTCTGTTTCTCACGGCCAAGTTTCGAGAGGTTGTCGCTGAGTTTTATAATCTGATCGTATTTCAGTGAGAAACTCTCACGCATAAGAGTTGTAAAGAGTTCAAATTCAGGAGTATCCACCTGACCTGTCTCGAACTGTTTCATCGCTGATACGGCCTCAAGGTAGTTTCCATCGGCGAGCATCGCCGAGTTTTCTAATTTTATGGCATCAGAGTTTGGAAACTCAACGCGGAGCGATTCCACGAGATTGTCGATATCGGGACGGTTGATTTTCACGAGCTGAGTCCTTGAGCGGATTGTGGTGAGGATTGCCTCCTCGTTTTCAGCTATCAGGAGAAAAAGAGTCTTGGCAGGCGGTTCCTCAATCATTTTCAGAAGCTTGTTGGCGCAAGTCTCGTTCATCTTCTCGGCCATCCAAATTACCATTACCTTGTATTCGCTCTCGAAAGTTTTCAGGTTGAGCTTTCTGATAATCTCCTGACTCTCCTGCGCGAAGATTGATCCCTGCGCATTCTCGCTTCCGATGAAATCGTACCAGTCGTCGAGGCGGTGATAGTTTCGCTTTGTCACAAAATTTCGCCACTCTGTCAGGTAGTTGTCGGAGACTGGCTTGGAGTTGTTTTTGGTGGTTACGACGGGATATACAAAATGCAGGTCGGGATGAATAAGTTTCTGATATTTCTGACATTGCGGGCATACACCGCAACTATCGCTTTCAGTCCTGTGCTGACAGGTTACATACTGGGCGTAGGCAATGGCGAGAGCCAATTTTCCACAACCCTCGGGGCCAAGGAAAAGTTGCGCGTGACTGATACGGTTTTCCTTGACGGTCTGAATCAGAAATTTCTTTGTAGCCTCATGGCCTGGTATGTCCTTGAACTGCATAACTTTAAAAAGTTAATGGATAATTGACAATGGATAAT
>JAZUEG010000441.1:0-2932 GCA_045640025.1 Bacteroidales bacterium | reverse complement strand
CGCTTGGCCTCCGACTTGATCTCGCGCTTGGTAGTATTTACGATAGGTATAGGAGCCTCGGGCGAGATGCGCGTGACACTGCCCCAGAGGTACGAATCTATCATGATATCGCCTATCACCAGTACATTGATCCCGCCGAAGGCGCTGAAGGCGGAAGAGAAATCTTGTCTCAAAGCTAAGCTACTTTAAGGGAACAACGTATTTCAGAACATCATCGGCGGTAATGGTCTCGGGGCAGAAAATCACGAGACGCTCCAGCACATTGCGGAACTCGCGCACATTGCCGGTCCAGTGTATCTTCTGGAGCTCCTTGATGGCATCGTCGGTAATCACCTTGGGAGGCTGATTGTATTCGGCGTTTATCTGCTTGTTGAAGTGGTCGGCCAGGAGAGGAATATCGTCGAGGCGGTCGTTGAGCGATGGCACCTGGATGATGATAACGCTGAGACGGTGGTAGAGGTCCTCGCGGAAACGTCCGGCCTCTATCTCGAGCTTCAGGTTCTTGTTGGTGGCGGCTATCACACGCACGTCGGTGGCTATCTCCTTGTCGGATCCCACGCGCGAGATTTTGTTTTCCTGCAATACACGGAGCACCTTGGCCTGTGCGGCCAGGCTCATGTCGCCTATCTCGTCGAGGAATATTGTGCCGTGGTCGGCGGCCTCAAACTTGCCTTTCTGCATCTTGTTGGCCGATGTGAAAGAGCCCTTCTCGTGACCGAAAAGCTCGCTCTCTATCAGCTCCGATGGAATGGCGGCGCAGTTTACCTCTATGAAAGGACCCTTGGCGCGGTTGCTGTTTTCATGCAGATGGCGTGCTACTACCTCTTTTCCAGTACCGTTTTCGCCCAGGATTAGCACTCGGGCCTCTGTGGGCGCCACACGCTGTATCATCTCCTTTACGTGGTTCATGGCAGGGCTCTCGCCTATCATGGCGTATTTCTTGAGTACGGAGTTGTTCACCTTCTGCTTCAGGGCCTTGTTTTCCACGATAAGGGCCTTGCGCTCTGTGGCGTTCTTTACTATTACAAGCAGTTTATTTAGGTCGAGTGGTTTCTCCAGATAGTCGAAAGCACCCTTTCTGATGGCCTCTACAGCGTTTTCTACTGTTCCATGTCCAGAAATCATAACAATAGGCGAATCCACGCCCATAGCCTGGAGCTTCTCGAGAACCTCGATGCCGTCCATCTTTGGCATCTTGATATCGCATAGTATTATATCGAAACGGTCGTTGCCCACCAGACCGAGACCCTCGATTCCGTCGGCCGCCAATACCACCTCATGGTCCTCATATTCAAGGATATCCTTGAGTGTATTGCGGATAGACCGCTCGTCGTCAATGATAAGAATTTTTGCCATTGGTTGAGATTTTAGAAAATGTTTTTACAAAAATACAATAATTATTGTTTCTGCAAACAAAAAAGTTATTATTTTTAGGAAAAAATTTAGAAAACAACATTTAAAAACCAAAAAACATGAGAAAAATATACGCAACAGGCGAAACCGTATTCGATATCATATTCCGCAACGGGCGTCCCGAGGGCGGCAATCCAGGCGGCTCGGTGCTCAACAGCGCAGTGTCGCTGGGCCGTCTGGGGCTCAATCCGATTTTCATGTCTGACTTCTGCAACGACATGGTGGGCACGCTGATACGCGATTTTCTGCTGGAGAACGGAGTTACCCCGCGTCAGGTAATCTCCGATACCAATATGCAGACATCGGTGGCGATGGCTTTTCTGGATGAGAACTCCAACGCAAGATACGAGTTTTACAAGCAGAGGCCGCAGGAGCCCGATCTCAGTTTGTTTTCAGCTGATATGAATAAAGACGACATCCTCCTCTTCGGGTCGTTTTACGGCATAATGCCCGAAATCCGTGACGGCATCCGCCACCTCGTGGAAACCGCCCACGATGCCGGAGCCATTGTGGTATACGATCCCAACTTCAGACGGCCTCATCTTAAGGACCTGCCCAAAGTGAAGCCGTACATCGAGGAGAATATCAGGCTGGCTGATGTGGTAAAGGGCAGCGACGAGGATTTCAATCTGATATTCGGAAACCGTAGCGAGGACGAGGCGTTCGACACTCTACAGAAGCTGAACAGCAAGGCCATGCTATTCTATACCAAGGGAAAGGACGGCTGCGCGTATTGCCATAATAAAAACGCCATTAGCTACACTGTGCCTGAGATAGAGCCGGTAAGCACCATAGGCGCCGGCGACAACTTCAATGCCGGGATAGTGTACGGGCTGGTGAAAAACGGAATAAGGGCGGCCGACATCCACAACGGGAACATCAGCCGCCCTCAGATAGATGATATAGTGGACCATGCAGTAAGATTCTCGCAGATGTGCTGCATGAGCCAGGAGAACTATATTAGTTGTCGAGCTCAAAAGAATTGATGAACTTCTTGGCGGCCTTGCTCGAGATCTCGGCCTCGGTGGCTATGGTGCCAAACATGTAATAGCGCTTGCCCACAAAGAAGCTCCTCATATTCACGTTGATGGTGTCGTTGATGGCGCCGGAGAACGAGAGTCCCTTGTTGCCATTGAGGCGCTCCTCCTGCTTGGAGGCAATCTTTGACCTCATGCCCGACATGAACGCCTCGGCCTCCACCTTCAGCTTGTCGTCCACATTGGCCGATGTAACGGCTCCTACTGGATAATCCTTGTACATGGCTATGTATTTGGCATTGTCGGATACGTTGTCCATGTACATTATTACCTGTACCATGCCTGCCTTGTTGTTCTCCTCGCGCGAGATGGGGCCCTGAGGCGCATTCAGGAAGTTGATGGAGAACTTGCCATTGTTGGAATGGAAGCTGTTTTTGGTATCTGTGGTAGTGGTGGTGGTAGTGGTAGTTGTGGTGCCATTGCCATCGGTGGTGGTGGTGGTAGTGGTGGTGGTAGAACCGCCATTGTTGCCCTTCTGGTTC
>JAZUEG010000440.1:0-4452 GCA_045640025.1 Bacteroidales bacterium | reverse complement strand
CCTCATCCATACCGAGCCAAGTCTCCTCGTTTATCATGTCGATTACCTTTTTCAGGTAAACGGGCTTGTCGATCTTGTTCTGAGCCTTGGTGAAAATTGTTCCAACAAGGTTGTCGGCATATTTGCCCGACGAGAGATATTTAAGGATTTCCTCGTATTTGCGGAGAAGTTCCTCGCCCTTGTTTTCCTTCTTGGCAATGGTGTCCTTATCGTCGTCGCCCTTGGCGTCGTCTATTGCCTTCGATCCCTTGATGAGGTCGGCCCAGCGGAAGCCTTCGTCTATCATTGAATCCTCTTCCATGATTTCCATGTTCTCGTCGTCCATTTTCAGGAAAAGGAGATATGTAAGCTGTGTGATATAGTCAGTGAAACCAATTCCCTGACCAGCCAGCACTGTTGCCAGCTGCCATACTTTCTTTTGCAGGTTCTGCTCTGTTACTGTGTTGTTTGCCATGATGTATGTGTGTGTTCGCATTCCGTAAGCTACGCAGCGATGCTGCTCCGCATACGGCTATGTATGTGACGCCTCTCCGAGGCTATGCTGAGCGTTGTAGATGAACTACTAACTACTATCTACTAACTACTATCTACGCCGTCTTTGTAAGCATGTTGGCCAGCTGATATAGGATATCTGTGGTGTTGGCCTTGAATTCCATTTTCAACTGAGCCGCTACTGTGGTGTCGTAGTTTTTCAGTGTCTTGAAATCAAGATAGCCGTTGTAGATTATGTAATCGACCACCTGGGCCAAAAGCTCTCGCTGCTTGGGAGTTATCTCGCGGTTTCGCTTTCCGCAGAATAGCTCGAAATACTGTGCGGCGGTTGAATTGAGGCTCTTAAGGCTGTCGATGCGCTGAAGTGCGAACCTTACCAGCTGGATTATGTTGGTGAGTGCCTCGCTCTGGCTCTTGTCGGCAAGCTTGGTTACCTTTTCGGGGAACACCAACGAATAGCAATCCCAGAGATGACGCGTGTTAAACTCGTAGCTTGCCTGAAGGAGTTTGCCCTTCAGGTCGTTGAGCATATCTGGAGTTATCGGGTCGCCGGTGTTGTTGTAGATAATCCTGAGCGCCTCTATCTTGTCGGCCTTGTCGCTTACAAACTTCTTGAACTCGTTGGTGGTTCTGATGGCCTCGTCCTGCGATTTTCCGGCAAATAGAAGCTCGTCCTTTCCGGGTTCAAGAATCCTGATGTATCCGGCGTTGATTTCCAAGATCAGGTCGCGGGCGTCGGGATTGTCGGTGAGCGGCCTTGCAAGCTGCTTTCGTTCCTTGTTAGGCTCGTTGTTGTTGATATAAGGCGGCAGTTTGCCGTCGCACAGTGCGTTGAAAATATTCTCCGCCAAATCGTGGATGCTGATGCCTGTAAGCTCGCAGAAATTGGCTTTCTGCTGATTGGTGGCCTTGTGATCTATTCGTGAAAGCTTGTTGGCGAGAGTCACCAGAAGGTCGTCGTCAAGATTTCCCAATGTTATCAGCTCCAGAAGCCTTTCAAGAGTCATCATCTTGGGCTGAGGCTCACGGCTCTTGATTTCGGTGAGCATTGCGTGCTCGGTAACGCCCACGGCGTCCACTATGTAGAAATGATCCTTGCCTTCCTTGGCGTTTGGTGTCACATTTTGCAACTGACGGCGGTCTATTGTTCGGCAGCCGCGGCCCTTCATCTGAGTATAGAGAGTTGCGGAGTTTACGTCGCGCATAAACATTACAACCTCCAATGGTTTAACGTCGGTGCCGGTGGCTACCAACGTAACCGTAACGGCAATTCGGAAATTTTCCTTGGTGTTGAAGGCCTTGATGAGTCCCTTGCTGTCGTCGGCCGAATATGTGATTTTCTGCACGAAATCAGAATTGCTGTCCACACCGAAAACCTTGCGCGCTATCTCAACAATCTGGCTTGCGTGCTGGTCGTTGAGGGCAAAAATCAATGTCTTGGGCAGATAGTTGAAATCGGGCTCACGGTCGGGGAACATCTCGGTATAAACCTTTTCCTTGTAGGTCTGGAGAATCAGCTCTATCTGGGCTGGATTTATCACGCTGCGGTTCAGCTGACCTTTGGTGTAGGCCACTTCCTCCTCGGCGGCTATGTGTTGCTGATATTCGCCGGTGAGTTTTGTGATATTAGTGTGCTGTTCGCCAATCTCTATCTTGCCGCCGTCTTCCGAGACCTTGGTCTTGATGCGGTAAGGGATTCCACCCACGTTTACGCCGTCGAGCACAGAAGCGTCAAACGAGTATTCGTAAACCTGATTGTCGTTGAAGAATGCGAAAGTCTCAGGCTCGGGCGTTGCGGTAAGGCCAATGAGTCGTGCGCTGTCGAAATACTCCAAAACAGCTCTCCATTTTCCGTAGATAGACCTGTGGCACTCGTCTATTATAATTGTGTCGAAAAAGTCGCGGGGAATTTTCACTTCCTGCGGATTCAGCTGAATTATGGTATTGTCGTTTTCATTGAAATCAGATTCCTCGTTGCTGTCGTTGTCCATTATCTCCTGACCAGTGATGTAGCTGAAAAGCCTTTGAATAGTGGAGATTACAACCTCGGAATTCTTTACATCGAGCTTAGAGTTTAGCTTATTCACTGAATAGATATTCGACAGCAATTCGCCGGTATCAGTAAGCTTGAATTTTCCGAACTCCTCCAGAGTCTGGTCGCCAAGGTTGTTGCGGTCCACGAGGAAAAGCACCTTGCTGCAAGGCGTATATGTAAGCAGACGGTATGATATCATGCAGGCCGTGAAAGTCTTGCCCGAGCCGGTGGCCAGCGACAAGAGAGCACGTTTCTCATTGTCAACCCGGAAAGATTCCTCAAGGCTTCTGATGGCGCGGTACTGACAATCGCGCAGAGTGAGTTTCCTGAGGTGAGGAAGTCCGGCAAAATAGTTGTTGTTTACGGCAGGCGGATAATTTCTCAAGAGCTGATACGGCGATGGAAACTCGTTAATCAGCTTGAAATCAGTATCAGACTTTCTTAAATCACGAACAAGGATTTTCTTTCCGTTGGCCACAAAAACCATCGGAGCAGGCAGGCTGATAGCCATAGGCACCCAATTTGGAATGTTGTATGCGTAGTTCACGGCCTGGGCCTTTACGGCGTCGTCGGTCTCCACGTCTATTTCCTCGCGCTTGGCCTCTATTACGCCAACCACCTTGCTATTAAGCAACAACAGATAATCGGCCTCAAGATTTTTCTCAAGAAGCGCCTCACATACGGCCATAGCATTCTCGCTTGTGGATATATGGTCTCTATCCACAACCAGCCATCCAGCCTCAGTAAGCTGATGGTCAATTATCTGTCGTGCCTTTTCCTCTGGTGTCATAGCAATTATCTTGTCGGTATTGTAGAGACGGACCGCGGTCCGTCTCTACCGCATTCCTACGGTTATTCTAATTCACACAGCCTACTTCTGGAATACGTAGAACGCCTTGTAAGCCATATAAGTATCTAATTTGCTCACAATCTCGAATGGCGCGTGCATTGCTAATACGGGAACGCCTACGTCGATGGTGTCGATGTTGAGGTTGGCCATGTAGAGAGCCACTGTGCCGCCTCCGCCGAGGTCCACGCGGCCAAGCTCGCCGTTCTGCCAGATAACGCCCTCATTATCGAAGAGGTGGTGAATCTCGGCCACGTATTCGGCGTTGGCATCAGATGTGCCTGACTTGCCGCGCGCGCCGGTGAACTTGGTGACCACCACGCCGTAGTTGAGGAACGATGAGTTGGCCTTCTCGAATACGCCGGGGAATGTGGGGTCGAAGGCTGAGTTCACATCAGCTGACAGGCACTTGCTGTTGCTCATCACGATGCGGCCCTTGCTGCCGAGAGTCTCGGCTATGTCCTCGATGAAATATTTCAGGTACGATGAAGCGAGGCCTGTGTTGCCGTCGCTGCCGGTCTCCTCCTTGTCGGTGAGGATGGCCACGGCGGTCTTCTTGGGATCCTTGATATCGAGTATGGCCATAAGCTCGGGATAGGCGCAAACCTTGTCGTCGTGACCGTAGGCGCCAATCATCGAGCGGTCGAAACCAATCTCCTTTGGCTTGTAGGCAGGCACGGCCTCCAGTTCAGCTGATAGCAAGTCTTTCTCCACGATGCCGTATTTCTTGTTGAGAATCTCGAGAATGTTGGTCTTCACGCGGCTCTTTATGTCGTCGCCCTTCATGCAGTAAGAGCCAACGATGATGTTGAGCTCCTCGCCCTTTATGAGCTCGGGTGCCGTGCGCTTCATCTGCTCCTGTGCAAGATGTGGAAGCAGGTCGCTGACCACGAAAACAGGGTCGCCCTCGTCCTCGCCGATGTTCACGATTACCTTGCTGCCGTCCTGCTTGAAGATTACTCCGTGGAGGCTCAATGGAACCGTAGTCCACTGATACTTCTTGATACCGCCGTAGTAATGCGTCTTGAAGAGCGCAATCTCGTCGCTCTCGTAGAGAGGATTTTCCTTGAGGTCGAGG
>JAZUEG010000439.1:0-12011 GCA_045640025.1 Bacteroidales bacterium | reverse complement strand
TACGATCCGACTTCTGGAGCGTCTGGCCAATGTATTCCTCGTATACCCAAGCCTCTGCATAGAGGTATCCGGCCATACCGACAATCTCGGCAACAGGATGTACAATATCCAGCTCTCTCAGCAGAGGGCCGAGGCCGTAAGGCAGTATCTGATAAAACTGGGAGTACAGCCTACGCAGGTGGTGGCCAAGGGCTACGGCCCCGACCGCCCGCGCGATACCAACGCCACAGAGGCCGGTCGTCAGAACAATAGGCGAGTTGAGGCAAAAATTCTTAGCAATTGATATTTTTTTTGGCACGGATGGCGTTTTTGGAACGATTTTGGCTATAAGGCAAAATAGTAAACGATAATTAACAAATCTATTATAAAAGAAAACTTTATTGATATGAAAAACAAGTTGGTATATTCCTGCCTTATGGTGCTGGCGCTGGCTTCCGGATGTATAAAGGAAGAGGGCGACGAGCCGTTTACCATTACCCGGCAGGTGAAAGACGCGGCCAAGAACGATTCGATTCCTCTTACCGTGATTACTGAGCAGAATGGTTTCATGTATGGCGAAGCGCCCAAGGATACTATCAAGGAAAACTCGTTCCAGACCATCCTGAGCGTTACCAAGAATATCGAGAACCTCGACTGCTACATCACTCTGCACTCGGAGTTCAGAAACCTGAACCTGGACCGTAACGCCGTCAAGGAGGCCGGATATGTATACTCGTATTCTCAGAAGAATCCTGTACTCTCCGACGACGAGAGCAAGGCTTTCGGAAAAAAGGACATTAGCTACAATCCTGCCGATTCCACCAAGGAGAATATCTCGTTTGATGGCACAGGCCACAATCTCGAATTCAACAAGCCAATCTTTATCCGCTCGTATGTTGTTACATGTCAGGGCGATACAATATACAATCCACGAGTAGTGGAGGCCAAGACCGTGCTCCCCGAGGATGTATGGTTTCAGCGCAACGATGCTCCTGCCGGCATGACTGGCCGTACAGAGTGTTTCGTGGTTACCAGTGGCGACAAGACCTATCTCTACGGCGGACGCAGCGGCTCGCAGTGTTTCAGCGATATGTGGGTATACGACAAGAAGCACGACACCTGGGAGCAGAAGGGTTCTTTCAATGCCGACGGTACTTACTATTCGGGTACAGCCAAGAGATGCAACGGCGCCGCTTTCGCATATCCACGCAAGGGCATCGATACACTTATATATATAGCAGGCGGTCAGCTGAACCAGACTCTCGATCCTACCAACAAGGTATTTTTCTACAGCACAAGATACAACCGTTTTGCCAATTCTGACGACCATCCAAACCGCAGCAAGATGTATGACCTCTACAATCCTGACGGTACACCTATTTACCAGAAAGATTCGGAAGGCAACCTCGTGCTCGATGCTGCCGGCAAGCCTATACAGATGAAGGGCAATATGCCGCGCAATCATGTGGAGGATCTGCCTATAGAGAATTCGGTAGGTCAGGCAAGGGGAATATACGGATGTGTGGGATTTTCTCTTCCTGACGATGTGGCTGATGACGGCTACAGAGTGTTTGTGGCATACGGCAAGACCAATGTTACCAATACTCATCCGGTAGAGACCACATTGTATGAATATGATGTAACATACGACCGCACCACCAACAATCCACTGGAGCCAAGCGTTTTTGCATGGAAGGTACATTCTGCCGGCACCGACAAGACTGCCCAGGGATTCTATCAGCCTGTATGCGTAAACTGCGGCGACCGCGTGGTAATAGGTTCGGGCGAGAGCTCACGCAACAACAATCAGCCTTGCAAGGCGTTCTATACAATAGCCTACATCGACCAGGAGATCCGCCTGACTCCAATGCCGGCTCCTCCCGAGGAGTTTAAGTCGAGAGCCAATGCAGCAGGTTTCTACCTCAACTACGTAAAGGATGGCGAGAGTTTCGACAGATTCTTTGTAGGCACAGGCCGTACAGTGGCAGAGGATGAGTTCAAGGACGATCACACTCAGCTGCTCAACGACCTCTGGTGTTACGATTTTACACGCAAGGCCTGGATCAAGCGAGCCAACTGCTCCAACATCTACCGTCAGGGCGCCGCAGGATTCACCGTAATGCGCAACGACGACTACTACTTCAACACATTCGGAGAGAATGAGCGCGGATACTTCTCGTTTGGCGAGGGCGCCATCTACGACAACGCCGTAGAGCAGTGGGATTTCAAGTATGGTCTCCAGGACAACTGGGAGTATCTTCCATAATAATCGGTATAACGTAACGTAAATTAATTTGCAGAATCATGAAAAGGATTTCATTAATCATAATATTGGCGGTGCTCTGCATGGGTCAGGCACTGGCACAGGAATTCGGATTTGATGGCCTTAGCAAGTCGGAGTACCGATACTGGAATTTTGTATTAGGCCTCAATCACGGTTTCGGATCGGCCATGGGCGGCGATTACGACCAATACATGCTCCACACATCGCAGGGCGATATGTATAAGGATACCAAGGGTTTCACATACACGCCCGGATATCATGTAGGTTTCCTCTACAACTACGACCTTCTGAACAACCGCATGGGCGTGGTGGCCGGTATCGAGGTGAGCAACTATGGATTTCAGAACAAGTACACATCACGTGTCAACAATATGAACGTGAAGGAGACATTCAGGTCTATGGCAGTAACGGTGCCTATCCTCTTCAAGTTCAATCAGAAGGATATCTACCGCGACATGGAGTATTTCTGCGTGGGTATCAAGGCCAATATGAATCTGATGGTGACCCGCGGACAGAAGGCCTCCTGGACCGACGAGAAGTTTGGCGAGAAGGTAGCTGATGGCAAGAGTGCTCTCTCCGTAGCCGCCACATTCGGCGCCAACTACAAGATGTTCAGCTTCAACATCAACTACATGTTTATGGATTTTATAGACAAGGATTTTGCCGACAAGGACGGCTATACACCTTTCAACGGAATAAAGGGACACCTCTATCTGTGCACCAGTCTTAACGTGCCGATGACACGCTGGCTCTGCGTACACAACTGGACAGCAGAGAAGATCCGCCGCAAGTTGAAGGGCAAGGGCAATTTGTAAAAGTTTTCATGATAATAGATTTTTTGTCCGGACGTGCTGAGCACCAATTTGGTGAGCAGGCGTCCGGTTTTTTTTTATACAAAATTCACGTAAAATATTTTGCCGAATCAATAATTGTTTCTACTTTTGCAATATCAGGTTTGGTGGTTTTTCCGCCAGACAAAACTGACTATTTGCCCATCCACAGTGTCTTGGTGTTTATCGGATACGTGGCCTATTGTAGCATATTATGCTTACAGAAACAGGGTTTGCCTATCGGGAGCGCAGAGTTCCAAACTGCGGGGACAATTCCCCGTTAATCTCCGGAAGACAGAGTGTCAGTCAGGGGAAGTCGGTAGAGTATATCCTGTTGCCTAATACTCCTTACTGGTTTCCCATAAGGGCCACATACCACAGGGCAGAGAGAATATACGATACCATAAGACATTTGCATTTTGACGGGCGCCTTTTCCAGCCCTACCTTCCGCTGCTGCGCAAGGTGATATACACCAACGAAGATTTCGACAATCCCACACAATACATCAAGGACATTCCGCTGGACCCCAGCCTCCTGTTTGTGCACACCACGGTGGAGGATTTCAGACAGCTTTTGCGTATGAGTGTCAAGGGCCTTACTCCATTCTACAACCATTTCGACACCAACATTTTCGGCAAGAACGATTTCCTGATAGTTCCCGACCGCCAGATGAACAGCTTCCGCATCATTGTGGAATCCGGCAACGAGCATATCATCGTGGATCAGTCGATAGCGCCCACATACCTGGAGGGCGACACCGTAGTAGTGGTGGGCGGACCATTCACCGGAGTGGAGGGCAAGGTCCTCAAGTTCAAGGGCCAGAAACGCGTCTTCGTCGAGATCCCCGGCCTGGGCTGCTTCGGCACGGCGTATGTGCCGAAAGACTGGATACGGAAGGTGGGTTCTTGAATCCGCAGGCTCGCAAGCATCGCCAACGGTTATTCATGGGACGCCTCTTCGAGGCTGGGGTAATTGATGAAAAATCAATTTGGGAAGCTTTTTAATTGTTAATTATTAATTGATAATTATTAATTGTTATTTCTTTTTCTTATCTTTGCGAAGAATTGTTAACAACCTTTTTTTAGATGAAAAACAACGCTTTGTCCATAGCAAACAGTATTCTCGCGCTGGCTGATAAGGATGGCAAGTCCCTGAAGCCTCTTGCGCTGATGAAACTCGTATATATAGCTTACGGGTATGCCTTGGCGTATCTTGTAAGGGATGTAATTGATCCAAGATTCGACCGTGTGGAGGCCTGGAAATATGGTCCTGTGATTCCATCGGTCTATCACTCTTTCAAGCATTTTCAGAATTCACCCATCACCGAGAAGGCTGTGGTGATGAAGGAGGATGGCGATTCTCCCATCTTCATAACACCATATATAACAGATGAGAAACTGATGGATGCAGTATCCAAGGCCTGGAACGATTACAAGGACTTTACAGACAGTCAGCTTGTGGACATCTGTCACAAGCCCGATTCGCCATGGTCTCAGGTATATAAGGAGGGAGAGAATATCGTAATACCCGAGCAGTCCACACAGAGATATTATATGTATAAGCTCGGCATCATCAAGGACGACGACATAGAGACATATAAGGATTATATGTTTGAGAGTATTATTGGCTCATGGTCTGACTTGCCGGATGATTTCGCCGAGCAGATAATAGCTTCTAGACATTGCCCTATTCGTACAAGACCTGAAATTGATATTGCGATCTATGAGTAAGTATATTCTTGATACGGATGTCTGCATAGAATACGGCAAGGCCGCGTCTTGAGGAGAGATACGAATTTCATAAATTATCATAAGTCACCTATCACGCCAGACCTGCGGTCTTCGGCGTAATAGGTTAAGCAAGATGGCGTCTTCCAGACGCGGGGAGTGTGTTGAGATAAGAGGGAAAGAGTTTTTTTTCTAAGAGGAATTTTCGAAATATATAGAATTTGTAGAGACGTGGCTTTGCCACGTCTTGGGGTGAAAACACGAATTACCGTGAATTAACACGAATTATCAGAAATTATAACTTTTAGATGTCATCCGACAACCTGAAATCGAAGACCAAGAAAGGTCTTCTATGGAGTAGTATTGAGCGATTTGGAACCCAAGGTATTGGGTTTCTTTTCACTATAATTATTGCAAGAATCCTTTCGCCTGATGATTATGGCGTTATAGCCATGCCGATGGTATTTCTTGCTTTGGCACAGGTATTTATCGATAGTGGATTCTCGAATGCCTTAGTAAGAAAACAGGATTTGACAGAAGAGGATTTATCCACGGCCTTTTACTTTAATGTTATTGTTGGTGTTGTCTGCTATATTGCTTTATTTTTCTGTTCTCCATTAATTGCTGATTTTTATGAAACTCCAATATTAACCGATTTACTTAAAGTAACTGCATTAGCTACTTTATTTAATCCACTATGTACTGTCCAACAAGCTATTTTAACAAAGAAAATCGATTTCAAGACACAGGCCAAGGTTTCATTAGCTGGAGCAGTTGTTAGTGGAGTCGGGGCTTTAATAATGGCTTATTATGGATTGGGTGTTTGGTCTTTGGTTTTTCAGCAAGTTGGAGCCGCTTTGGTGAGAGTAATCTTACTTTGGGCGTTGTCAGACTGGAGACCCAAAACAGGTTGGAGTAAGGAATCGTTCAAATATCTATGGGGTTACGGTTCAAAATTATTAGCTTCTGGACTGTTGGATACTACTTACAATAATATTTTCCCAATTGTAATAGGTAAGTTTTTTACAAGTGCTCAATTGGGTAATTATACTAGAGCACAACAATTTACGCAATTACCATCAAGCACATTGACAAGTGTATTGCAAAGGGTTACGTTCCCTGTTCTCAGCGAGATACAAGATGATGATGAGAGATTGAAAAATAGTTATAGAAAATTTTTGAAACTTTCAGCTTTTGTGATTTTTCCGTTGATGCTTGGCCTTGCAGCAGTTGCAGATCCTTTAATCAGGGTTTTGCTCACCGATAAATGGGAAGGATGTATTTTGCTTTTGCAATTGCTTTGCTTCTCTATGATGTGGTATCCAATCCATGCAATCAATTTGAATCTGCTTCAGGTAAAAGGAAGGTCAGATTTGTTTCTGAAATTGGAAATAATCAAAAAGGCAGTTGGAATTGCTATAATGTGTTTTACCATTCCTCATGGTTTGGTTTGGATGGTGGCAGGAAGTATCTTGACAAGTTTATTGTGCCTTGCAATAAATACATTTTATACTGGTAAAATTATTGGTGTTGGTTTCTTTGTCCAAATGAAGGATTTGTTGCCAACTCTGTGTAATTGTTTATTAATGTGGGGATTGATTTTGATTATCAATATGTTTATTCCTAATATTTATATTCAGCTTATTGTAGATATTTTGATTGGCGTGGCTGTTTATGTTTTATTGTCACGTCTTTTTTCTAAGGCTGAATTTGACGAATGTCTGGCAATGATTCCAATAAAAAAGAAATAAATAAACTTCATTATATATGTCAAACGAACTCATAACCGTAACTTCTCCGTTGCTTCCAGATCTTGATGAGTTTCATGAATTACTGAAACAAATCTGGGATTCCAAGTGGATCACAAACAACGGAAGTTTTCATAAGCAGTTGGAAAAGGAACTTGCCGAGTATCTGAAAGTTCCATATATCTCTCTTTTTACAAACGGAACATTGCCTCTGCTTACGGCATTGCAGGCTCTTAGGATTACAGGTGAGGTGATTACAACTCCTTATTCTTTTGTCGCTACAACACATTCAATATGGTGGAATGGTTGCAAGCCTGTGTTTGTTGATATTGATCCTGCCACAGGAAATATTGATCCTGATAAGATTGAGGCTGCCATAACTCCTAAAACTACTGCCATAATGCCTGTTCATGTTTACGGCAAGCCTTGCGATACCAAACGTATTCAGGAGATTGCAGATCGTTATGGATTGAAGGTAATCTATGATGCAGCCCATGCTTTTGGAGTTGAAGTTAATGGCGAGAGCATTTTCAATGCCGGTGATATGAGTACTTTGAGTTTCCATGCCACCAAGGTTTACAATACTATCGAGGGTGGTGCCATGGTAATAAAAGATGAAGCCACAAAGAAACGTATTGACTTCCTTAAAAACTTTGGATTTGCAGATGAGGTTACTGTTGTAGGTCCTGGCATCAATTCGAAAGTTGACGAAATGCGTGCAGCGTATGGTATCTTGAATCTCCGACAGGTGGATTCAGCTATTGAGGCCCGTCATCAGGTAGCCATCAAGTATCGCAATGCTTTGAGGAATGTTGATGGCGTTTCATTCTTTGATGATATGCCTGGTGTTAAGCATAATTACTCATATTTCCCGATTTTCATTGATGCCGAGAAATACGGAATGACCCGTGATGAACTCTATGCAAAAATGAAATCGGCAAATGTTCTAGGCCGTAGATATTTCTATCCATTGATAAGTGAGTTCTCTACATACCGTGGTTTGGAGAGTGCAAGACCTGAGAATTTACCTCAGGCTCATAAGATGGCAAATTCTGTGATTTGTTTGCCTATGCATCATGGTTTGAGCGATGAGGATATTGAGAGGACGATTGATTGTATATTAAAGTAGTTTTTATGGATAAAAATATTTACGCATTGGGTGTAGGGCATAATACTCCAGTATTTATCGACTTGGCTCTTGCTTGTGGCTATTCTATTGCTGGATTATATCACTATAATGATGAAAGAACAGGACAAATTGACCATGGTTTTCAAATTTTAGGATCTTTTGATGATTTGTTTAAATCGAATTCTCTTGAAGGTAAATCTTTTTTATTAACAATGGGGGATAGCAAAATCAGAACAGAATTGTGTTCTAAAATTATTTCAAAAGGAGGGTGTGTGCCTACTCTGATTCATCCTTCTGCAGTGATTTCTGCTTTTGCCTCAATCTCTTCCATTGGAGTTTACATTTCGCCATTTACCTATGTTCAAGCTGATTCGTCTATTGATTCAAACACTGTTCTTTTGTCCCATGTAAATATTTCTCATACAACTCATATAGGAAAAGGATGTTTTATAGCTGGAGGCTCTACAATTGGGGCTTACACTATGATGGGGAATAATGTTTTTGTTGGACAAGGCGCATTAAGTATCTCAAGCAAGGTAAAAAATATTGGTGATAATGCTTATATTGGAGCAAGATCTTTATTAACAAAGGATGTTCCAGAGAATGCTGTTGTTATGGGAAGTCCTGCTCAAGTTATCAGATTCCATTGATACAATTTTTGTTTTTTTGTATTTTCTTTTGTAACTTTGCGGTATTCAAATTTTGAGTATCATGAGTTGTATTATTGATAATATAAATATAAATAATTTCAAGTCAATAAAATCGGCAAGGATTGAGGGATGCAAGAGTTTCAATCTTTTTGTCGGGCGTCCTAATGTGGGCAAGAGTAATATCCTGGAGGCGATGTCGCTTTTTGGGATTCCTTATCTTGCTTCTACAAAGGTTAATTGGGCAAAGTTGCTCAGGATGGAGGTTTCTTCCTCAATTTTCCATAATGGCAATGTATCTCAGCCTGTTTCTGTTGAGGCTGGCAGTTTAGGTCTTGATATCAGCTATACTGCATCAGATAGTATTGATGTAGCCATAAAAGAGGGCGGCTCGCAAACTGATTACAAGATAATCAATCATAAAAACAAGAAAAAGGTATCAGAGTACTCTTTGTTCAAGAGTTATTTTTATCCTAACGATCAGAGATTCAATGGACAGAGCGATCTTAAGTTCCTGCATCCTCTTACAGGGGAGAATCTCAGTCAGGTAATAAAAAACGACATAAAACTTAGGGATGATATCAACAGGTTGTTGGATCAATACAATTTGCAGTTGATATTTGATGCCGTCCGTCAGGAATATTCCGTAATTCAGGAATTTTCAAGTTCATCTTCTGACAGCAGGCTTATTCTGCCAATTAATGCAATGGCGGATTCTTTCAGGAGATTGATATATTATATGGCTGCCATCCGCAGTAACAATAATTCTGTATTGATTTTGGAGGAACCTGAGTCTCATACTTATCCTCCATATATCATCAGAATAGTGAATGAGATTTTCTCCGCTGACAGCAATCAGTATTTTATAACAACTCATAATCCATACGTGGTGAACGAGTTCCTTGAGAATAGGAGCAAGGATGTCGCCTTGTATGTGGTGGATTACAAGGATAATCAGTCGGTAGTGCATCGCCTATCCGACGAGGAGATTGATATGGTTTATGAAAATGGAGTTGATATGTTTTTCAATACTGATTTGTTTAGCAGATAATGGGAAAGATTGATTTATCTATAATGCCTGAGTGCTATGCCGATACCAATTTGGTGGAATACTTGATAAAGAATGTTTGTAACCATCAAAAAGGCTGTTCGAATGTGGCGAAGAAGATGCAGGAGAAATACAAGGAAGGTTTCGCTCTTGGCATCATCGATTTTGATAAGAAAAAAGTTCCATACGTGGATGAGTTTAACGTAGTTGCCGAGAATGACAATCTCTCTGTACTACGTCATAGATCCCGTTCCCACTTCATCATATTCATAAAACCCGCTATTGAGGTTTTCCTGATGGACTCCGCTAATCAGATTGGATGCAAGATGTCAGATTTCGGTTTCCCTGATACTCTCGAAGGTCTTAAGGAGTTAACCAAAAAAGATACTGCCAATGACAGTATTGAGTTGCGTAATTTGTACAAATGCTTGAGGGAGTCTGATAATTTGACCAAATTGCGTAGTGTTATTCAATATTTGTGTGAGGCAAGGTTTGGTGTTGATGATGAGAGGGTGAGGGAGATTGTAGGATAGGTAATATGTATTTAAAATTCTGAAATAGTTGCTAAGGAGAGGATTTTGAATATAATTACTGATGAAAAATTTACGATTGTTGAATGATACGTTGGTTTCATAGTGCTTTTTTATTATATTTTTAATGATAAGTATGGAATTTGACTCAATTAAGCTTAAGCTGAATGGCGTAATATTTTTCGAGCTTAGTGAGAATAAAAAAAATGTTTATGCAAGAACGAACAATCTTTAATAGTAAAATTTTAATAACAAATAATATTCTAATATTTATTAAAACATGGATTTTGTTGCTTTATATAAAAGATTAAGTTTTTGGATTAAAGACTTTTTCCATGGATCACCTATTGGTGGTCCATATAAAGAAATTAAATGGCTGTCTGAACATTCTTTTGAAGAGGGTAGGTCTTTGAGGGAAAAGAAGCTTCAGAATTTATTGAAGTTTGCTCAATGCAACTCTTCGTTTTATAGCTCTTATTCTTCGTTAAATTTATCTGATTATCCAGTATTGAAGAAAAAAGATTTAATAATTCATAAATCGGAAATCGCTGTTCCAATTGAAAAAATTCCAGGTCAAATTGGAGATTTGTATATTCAGCGTACTTCAGGTTCTACAGGAACACCTTTGGCTATTCCTCAGGATACATTAAAACGTAGAAGGAGAATTGCTGAATTGAAATACTATGGTAGTCAAGTCGGTTTCAAGACTCATGAATTGCTTTTGCATCTTCGTATATGGAATAAATGGCAATCTAAGTCTCTGGAGCAGATTAGACGTGAAAATATTATTCCTTTTGACATTACTGATATGAGCGAAGCTCGTATTGCTGAATTATGTACAATTATTAAATCAGAACGTGTTTATGCTTTAAGAGGATATGCGTCAATTATTGATGCTTTCGGGAATTATCTTCAAAAAAATCCCCAATGTTTGCCAAGTCTTAAAATTATTATATCGGTAAGCGAAACCCTTACTGATGAAACCCGCGAAAAAATTAAACGATATGCCAAATGTGAAATTATTTCTCAATATGCGAATGAGGAATGTGGTATCATAGCACAAGAACTTCCACCTTCTTTGGAAAGTAATAATATTATGTATTTTAATAATGCGGATTATTATTTTGAAGTTTTGAAGATGGATTCTGATGAGCCAGCCGAATTTGGAGAATTAGGTCGTATTGTTATGACTGATCTACATAATTATGCATTCCCGATTATAAGATATGATAATGGTGATGCCGGGATTTTGTTGCCTCCAAATGACATTAGTAATGGGTATCCTGTGTTGGGTAAATTGTATGGTAGGACTACCGACATTTGTTATTCTACTACTGGGCAGCCTATATCTTCTATGCTTCTTAGCCGGACATTTAAACATTATGATAATCTTCTTCAGTGGCAATTTATACAAAGAGAAGCTCGCCTTTATTCTTTGTTAGTAAAGGTTAAGGATAATGTTGAAAACGTAGATTTGTATTTAAAAGATGGTATAAAAGAATTGCATGAAGCTCTTGGCAATGATGCTGTGTTGAAGGTTGAGGTTGTTGATGAAATACCATTACTACCTTCAGGAAAGAGAAAAGCAGTTATTAATGAATGGAATAATAAATAATTGCTTGAATTCAGATGTGCTAATTATGATTTTATAATAATTTGTAAAGTATGCTTCTTGATTATATAAAATCGTTGCCAAAATTTGATGTTTTGGTCCGTTGTATTACTTATAATCATTCTAAATATATTACTGATGCTTTGAATGGTTTTGTAATTCAGGAAACAGCTTTTCCATATGTTTGTCTGATTGTAGATGATGCAAGTACAGATGGAGAGCAAGAAGTTATCAAAAAATATCTTGATGACAATTTCAATATAGAATCAGCAATCTATCATGAAATAGAAGAAGCTAACATTACGATTGTACGTCATAAGACAAATGTTAATTGTTATTTTGCTGTTTATTTATTGAAGCAGAATCTGTATAAGCAGAAGGATAAGAAAAGGGCTTTGTATAAACCATGGAGAGAAGGTTGTAAATATGAAGCATTGTGTGAGGGTGATGATTATTGGATAGATGCTAGGAAATTG
>JAZUEG010000438.1:0-4432 GCA_045640025.1 Bacteroidales bacterium | reverse complement strand
CTCGTTCCTTGAGGACAGTGACGCCACCGACGCGGCTATCAACAAGTGGAAGGAGATTGAGGCGTTCCTCAGCGGTATTACCGATACTGAGACCTTGACAGGTCTCTTGGCTGACCTGAAGGAGGAGATCCTCGGCGAGATTCCCGAGCAGAAGGAGTACACCGCAGGCGATGGCATCGAAATCTCGGAGGATGGCGTGATCTCATTGAAGGAGGACGAGAACAAGCTCGACTGCCTGAAGGTGATTGCCGACCTCGACGCGAGCGAGGCGCCTACCGGCACCATCGCCATCTACACGGGCGAGACAAACGAGAAGTACACTCACGGATTCGTGTATGAGAAGAAGGAGGGTGAGAAGATGGCGGAAGATACTCTTTGTTTTAGGTGTAGTAACGGTGGAGGAGACATCAAGAACCCCGACGGATCAACCATGGAATCGTGCATGTTTTACAATGTTGAAGGAAACGTGTACACTAATTATAAGGGCGTGTATTTGAGGGCAGTTGGCAGAATGTACAGTGCGCCTGAGGTGACACAAATTACAGACCCAACTGATGATGGTGCTGGCAAGCCATCATTCAGTCACATCTGTTCAAATCTGCTGGAAGTTAAAGATTACGTGAGAGACGGCTCTTATCTCAAAGAAATTCCAGAAATATCATCCGGCTGGACAGCACTCCACGTGATGAACGTTATCAACTAACAAACACTTCCAAACTATATTCAAAGGCTCGCAATGCGACAATTGCGGGCCTTCGTCATAAAATACCAACGATATGGACGATAATCTCAAAGACAAATTCAGAAAAGGCTGTTATCCCACCGAGGCGGACTATCAGGCGCTGATAGAGGCTGTGCTGAAGATAAGGGACGACGTGAGACTCATAAAAGAGAAGCTGCAAATACCTGCCGACACACCAACAACACCCGAGACTCCCGGCGAGCCGATAATCCCTGAAGCCCCCGACAACCCAAGCCAGATAAACGAGTATCTGGAGGGTTACGACTGGCTGAGGGGAGACGGCAGCCGTTATGTTCCAGCCTACAGGGTAATCCCAGGCAGCAACACCTACAAGAGCAAGGACGTATCGATAAGGGCTATCATCAGGCCTACAACCCTCAACTATGCGGCAGGCACATTGGTAAACGTGTGCGGATGCAGCGGTATGGTGGATGGCGTACGATACAGGCAGATGAATATTTGTCTGAAGGTGGTGGACAGCAACACTTATCAGGTGGGGTATTTCAGCTGTGTGAGCAATGCGGACACATCGGCGCTGCAGTTTTTCGGCAACTACAAAGTGGGCGAGATACTTGAGATAGAAGGCAACGAGAACAGTCTCACGGTAAACGGCGTGGAGTATGCGCTGGAGAACGAGAGCATTCAGATGAATATGCCAACCTTCATTGCACTGTATTCAGGAAGTAGCAATGGCGGCAGGTCATACGCGGGCGAGATATCCAAACTGGAGTATATGGCCAACGGCACGGTATACAGCAGCCTGATGCCTGCGAGGGTGTCTAAGGAACTGCCTTCGGAGCTGGCATACGACGGAACGGCCAAGGCGGTAGATACTATTGGCTTCTGGGATTCAGTGAACGAGAAGTTCCTTACCAGCAAGGACGCCAACGGCTGGAGCGTAAACAACATTTAAAACACATTTAAAATGGCACAATCCAAGATAGAAATGCTCCTCGAACTCAAGGACCGAATAAGCAGTGGACTCAACAAAGCCAAGGCTGCGGTATCGGAGGCATCAGAGAACATAAGGAAGAAAATCAATGGTATAAAGACCTATTGGGTGGACGCCTTCAAGGAGATGAGGGAACAGATTCCACTCTTTGACCAGGCGTGCAAGTTCCTGAGCAATCCGATAGGTGCGCTGATATCAACAGCGGTAGGCATTGGCTCTGCCGTGAAATCCGCAGTAACCTCGGCAATGGACTGGCAGAAGGGAATGGCGCAGATCAATGTGACAGCCGGACTCACAACCGAGGAACTCGACAAGATGAGCAACAAGATGCTTGAGATTGGAGCAAGGAACGTAGCCCCGTTGGAGGAAGTTCCGGCAGCCTTCAACAAGATCATATCCGCTGGCTTGAATGCAGAGCAGGCCCTTGGTGCATTGGAACCGACCCTCCGCGCCGCCAAGGCAGGTTTTACCGACATAGAGACCGTTGCCGCCGCCGGAGTAAACGTGATGAACTCCTCGGGAGCAGAAATCAACGAGGTTTACGACGTGCTATTCGCAACACTCAGCAAGGGCGCTGCCAATATGAGCGAGATAGCATCGTATCTGCCCACCGTGGTGCCAACAGCCAAGAACGCCGGAGTCTCTCTCGATGAGACAGCCGGAGCCTTCGCCTATATGACGGCCCAGGGGCAGAGTGCATCGGCGGCTGCAACACTTCTCAACGGTGCATTCAACTCTCTCGCCAACCCCAAACTCCACGGCAACTTTCAAGCCATAGGCGTGGAGATTTACGACGCCGAGGGCAAAATGCGTCCTATGACCGGCATAATAGAAGACCTCGCCAAGTCGCTCGACGGACTATCAGACAAGGCAAAGGCAGAGAAACTCTCAAGCCTCGGACTTGATCAGACCTCAGCGCAGGGTTTGGCTGTGATGACTCAGAACGTGGAGAAATTCAAGAGCACACTCGATGCCACGGCCAACAGCCAAGGCGCGCTCAACGACGCATACAACCACTCGATGACAGCCAGCGACTACTGGAGTCTCGCACTCAACAACGTGAAGGAGTTGCTGATAAAAGTTGGTCAGAAGTTCCTGCCTATAGTGAACAAGATAGGCGAGTTTGCCGCCAGCATTACCAGCAAGGTTATCCCGGCAATAAGATGGCTGAAGGATCTGTTTGTGGAGTGGTGGCCTGTGATAGCTGGAGTGGCCGGAGCGATAGCGGTACTCAACGCCGCCAACATAGCCGCTGCCGCATCAATGATAAAGGTATCGGTGGTAACAGGACTTGCAGCAGCAAAGCAATGGCTTCTGAACATAGCAATGTCAGCCAACCCGATAGGTATTATGATTGTAGCCATCGGCGCGCTGATAGGACTGATAGTAGCTCTGTGCAAGAAATACGAAGGCTGGACCACCGTGTGGAATTTCACCAAGGTGCTTCTTGTGAACTCTTTTACGCAGTTTTGGGAAGATACGAAGGAGGGCTTTAAATCTCTGTGGTACTACATTGAGTTGTTTTGGCTGAATATTAAGTCGTTTGGCCAGTATATTGGTCAATTGTTCGGCAACATAGCATCAGCCATCAAGGCGGCTTTGACAGGTAATTTCTCCGAGGCTAAGCGACTTATTACGGCAGAAATAACAACAGAGGCGGAAGAGGAGATCAAGGCTCTCAAGCAACAGCGACAGAAAGAGATTGCCTTGTATGAATCGGGCAAGGCTAAGAGAGCCCTTGAGATCAAAGAGGCCTGGGATAATATCAGCCTTACAAAGAAAGTAAATGCAGATGAAAGCAATGCTGAATCGGCAGATTCTGTAATACCAGGAATAGTAACGGAACCGGAAGGAAATGGAGGTGGAAGCGGAGATGGCACTGGCGGAAGCAACGGCACAGGAACAGGAGCCGCCGACAGCGTGGCAGGTTCCGCCAAGCAGATTCGCAACATCACGGTAAACATCGACGCCTTCAACAAGGGCGGCATCAACACCACCAACACGCAGGGATTGTCGGGAATGAGTTCAAACCAGATAGAGGATTGGTTCAACAATATGTTCTTGAAAGCAATAAGAAACCTCGAAACAAGTTACTGATATGTCAGCAAGCGAGATGATAAGACTTATGGATGCCTTGGCGGAGACAATACAGTCTTTGCCAAGACAAGTAGGTCAATTGGCGGTAAACTTCTCCAAGGAGCGTTTTGTGGAGCAGAACTGGCTCGATGAGAGCCCGGAACCCTGGCAACCACGCAAGCGCAAACGCAGGGGAGGCAAGGCACGTCAGCAGGGAGCAATTCTTGTAGATTCAGGCCGACTCAAACGCTCTATCAGAATAATCCGTGTAGAGGGCACTTCTGTCACCATTGGCACCGACGTACCATACGCACAGAAACACAACGAGGGATTCACGGGGACGGAGAATGTTAAGGCATACGTCCAAAAGGTGAAACAGCATACCCGCAAGATGAAAGTAGGTCCAAAGCGGAAAACCAGAAAAGTAAAAGTCAGGGCCCATTCACGCAGAATCAAGGCACATCCAAGAAAAGTGAATATCCCCAAACGTCAGTTCCTCGGTAAGAGCCGACAACTGGAGTCCAGGATATCAGTATTCATATCCTCAGAAATCGAACAGACAATAAAAGACATATTACAATGAAACGCTATTACAACGCAATAATGCAGGCCATAGAGAAAGGTGCGTCTCATTTTGAGCAGTTGAATGTTCCTGAGCCAAA
>JAZUEG010000437.1:0-4946 GCA_045640025.1 Bacteroidales bacterium | reverse complement strand
CTGCAAGGCCGCCCTGAGCCGCCATTACGGTGTTCTCGCCAATCTCGCAGTTGTGTGCCACGTGGCAGAGGTTGTCGAGTTTTACGCCCTTATGGATAATGGTGCTGCCCATTGTGGAGCGGTCGATGGTGGTGTTGGCGCCTATCTCCACGTTGTCCTCTATCACCACATTGCCTATCTGAGGAATCTTCTCGTATTCGCCGGAAGCTGTTGGGGCAAAACCGAATCCGTCGCCGCCGATTACACAGCCGGCATGGAGTGTAACATTGTTGCCGATTACGCAGTCCTTGTAGATCTTAACACCGGGATACAGGGTCACGTTGTTTCCGACCCTAACATTCTCGCCGATATACACTTGAGGGTAGCATCTAAGGTTGTCGCCCAATGTAACGCCTTTTGATATGTAGGAGAAAGCGCCCACGTATGAGTTGGGAGCCACCTGAACGCCATCAGCTATGTAGCTTGGCTGCTCTATCTCTATCTTCTGCTGGGCCTGCTGAGCCTGCTGGTATATCTGCATGAGTGTGGCCAGGGCCTCGTAGGCGTTTGGCACACGCACGAGTGTGGCCGAGATGGGTTTCTCAGGTACAAAGTCGTTGTTTACCAATACAATAGACGCCTTGGTGGTGTATATGTATTCGGCATATTTCATATTTGATAAGAAAGACAGGGTGCCAGGGGTACCCTCCTCTATTTTCGCGAAGTTGTTGACAGCGGCATTCTCGTCGCCTTCCACTGTGCCGTGCAGCACATCGGCTATCATTTTAGCTGTGAATTCCATATCTGTATAATTTTTTACAAAACTAATAATTCTATTTCGAATATTAAAGAAAATTGGGAAAAATATATTTATTATGTGACCATGGAGAAGATTGACGGGAGAGATATTAACAAAAAAGGCGTCCGGGAAGGACGCCTTGGGGTGAATATTTTTTTGCGTGCGAATTGGACGCAGGGTTGAAACCCTGCGCTGGGAGAATGCCGTCCCGTTGGGGCTGGGATTATTTCTTTGACTGCTCAATAGCCTCGTCAAAAAGTTTTATCTCTTCGGCATTTAGTTCCAGAGTATCGATAACTGTTTCGCGGTCGAAGCCTTTGAGAAACATTTTGAGGGAATTGGAGATTTTCTCTTTCAGTTCGCCTCGCTTCTCGCCCTGTTTCAAACCTCGTTCATAGCGCCAATTGTCGCTATCCTCTGTGGCACAAGTATCCCAGTATTGCTTAAGACTGCGAGAGTACTTGCGATACTCAGAATCAGACATATTGGCAACTTCGGCAAGGGGAAAAAGCCTCTCGAAAGGCTCCTTGTCTGCAAGTAAAAGATTGAGATATAACGAACTGCGCTTTTTCATTTCGTTGCAAATATAGAGAGAATATTTGGGAATCGCAAATAATATAATTGTTTTATTTTTCAAAAACACCTCAGCCCGCAAGATTCAAGATTTCTACTCTTACACAGGAACAAGATTGTCCTGCATCAACTGCTTAATTCTGTCAAAATAAAACTTGGTTTTGAGATCAGGAGTATTACCCGTAACAGGATTTCCATCAAACAACAAACGTATTTCTGCATGATAATGAACTCTCTCCGATGGTTGAGAAAGTACATCTATTGTATCCTCATTGTATGAAAGCGCACGCAAATCACCTGTTTTAACAATGGCAATGGCAACCATTTTCTCGGAATCACCATTATTTCTTTTACGCAAAAACTGCTTCCCATCATCAACAGCTATTTCGAAAGATATCCTATCATATAATTGACCAGATATGCCTTCCTCATTGATGGAAGGTCGCAAATATATGAATCTCTCATTGAGCACACCATCGTTACCAATATGACGAGGACAATATACCCAACGCGAAAAACACTCGTCGGAGCTCACAAATTCAATATTCTCTTCTCCTAACATCCATATACACTTTCTAATAGATTGACAAATATTTCAATTTCTGTATATGGGACACAAAACGCCCCGTCAGGAAAAAAATTCTTATCCTTATGAATATACCATGTAAAACTATCATCACCGGTAGATACTCCAACCTGTACTCCATTCGGGAAATCAAAATTTACATCCACACTTCCCCATTCATTGGGCGACAAAACTGAATAGATCAAGTTTCTGGTACATATTTTCCCAAGCAATCCTCGCATTCTCTCTACAGAAACATTGCTAGGCTTAGGAGACCCATACACATCCCAATCTTCAGGCAAATTGGCTATAGTTTGCAGATTTCTTTCGGTTTGAATTTTCAGCAATTCAGGCAACTGACCTTCAAAATAAGTCTTGATGGAATCGTTGGAAATCTCAACACCACGTTTATGAGGCAATGCGTTTTGCCAAGGTGCCTCAGAATGGGTTCTATTCATAAGACCGATTGCGGAAAAACCTTTAAGAAAATCGAAAACCATACGGAACAACCGCTCTGATATTGTATCCAGCCTCTGAGACACAGGCTCTATGGGCAATGGCTCGGCCTCATACTTGGAATAATAATCGTAAACGCCTGGCACTACCGGTCCATACATCCACGACTCTATTCTCTCATCAAACAATGGCTCGTCAAAAGCCGCCAGATGATATCCCTGAACATAGTACATAAGCTTCTGCAACTTCATGTTTGTAAGTTTCTCTCCTCCAAACCGAAGCTGTTCCCCTGCAAGCGATATCAACTTGCGCGCTATGTCAAGTGACTGATAAGACATTTAGATTACATTTTTTCGTTGCAAATATAGAGAGAATATTTGGGAATGCAAAAAAAATTAAAATTGTTTTATTTCGCACAGGTTTAAAAACCTGTGCTGAGAGAATGCCGCCCCGTTGGGGCTGGATAGGATAAAAAACACTTCAGCCCGCAAGATTCGCAAGGAATGATGCGGGCTGAGGAGGGTGTTCAATCACTTCAACATTTCAACACTTCAATTACTTTCTCGTAAGATGCAAGAACCTCGTTACTTTTCTTACGAAAGTTCGGGGATGATATCGTAATCAACGATGGCGGCTAGGATAAATTTATGCAACCATCTTTGTCCAATTAGCGCGTAAATGCTTTATCATTTGCATAATATATGGAGTGCCTACAAATAAACGCTCCTTGCGTTTGCTCCATTCAGAAATATCGGCAGAAACGATTCTCTCAACCTCATAATCACCCATTTCCAACCAATTGGAAAGACGTGAATCATGGCACAAAAGATAATCAACTGTTGACAACAACTCCAAAGATGAATTATCGTAATAGCCCCTGAGAAAATCCTTCGCATTATCAATAATGGATATCTCATCAGGACCAAGGTTGCTATCGATATACTTCTCAACATCAGAGAAAGAATCAGGCTCCATCCATATCTCCTGAAATGGCTTGTTTTGCATACCAACCATTCCCTTTATGTAACTTCCATTGAGATAATATAATACATGGGCAATCTTGCCATTGGAATAAGGTCCGTAATAATAACGAGAGTAGTCGATCTTGAATATATCCTTGGCGCCAAATCTCTGAAGGAAATAAACGAGTTTTTCAGCCGCGAAAACTGAGACAAATTCGCCAAAGGATACAAGATCGGCCATAATGCTGAGCATCAGGGCCCTGGCAGGTGTAAGTTTTACCCGTTCCTGTTTCATCTGCTCCACAATCTTTGAATTAGGTTCGTAAATCCTGATATCACAGTCAAGATTATCCAATATGCTTACAATCATAGCCTTAACACGGGTCCAATCGAGTCCTCCGTTGCATGATCCCAATGCAGGAATGGCTATCGACTTAATGGAACGGTCAACAATCTCTTTTCGCAGCGAAAGCAATCCACTATTGATAAAATCATACTCTGAAGGTCGGCGCCATGATCTTTTGGTAGGAAAATTCACAATGATTCTATCAGAATCTTCCACTATAAGCATATTGCCTACGTCAAGACGACCTTCCTTGCAAATCTGACGATATACACGGTAATTATCAGGGAAACGCTCCTTGAACTGCAAAGCGATACCCTTGCCCATAACACCCTCGGTATTCACTGTGTTTACCAAGGCCTGGGCATCATCATCAAAAATATTTCCGCAAATATACCGTATCATTTATCAAAAATAATATTCTGGCCTAATGGCAATCATTCGCCTCTCGATTCCCATAAGAGCCAACTTATTAAGAGTCTGCTCGTTATAAACCACAAATCCTGATATAAAATCAGGACCAAGGTGATAGCGTACAAGAAGTTCGGCCTCCTTGCGTCGCTTCAAGTCAATATCGTTGTCAACATTCCAAAACTGACTGTACACATCAGCATACTTAAGAATTCCGTTTATGTTCACTAATTGCGAGGCGTCATAAAAGCCAGTAATCTTGGATAATGCATGACCGTCGGTAAAGACACAATCAACATTATTGCTTATCAAACTATCGATTCTAACTACACAATAAACAATATCTTCCGCCGATTGCCTTGCAACTCCATTGTATCCATTCTGAACCACATAGAGCATTGGCTGACGTGGTCCAAAATAGAAAGGTATGTAATCACGAACCTTAAGCCGTTTTTCCAATTCCGAATCCGGACGCTTCAGAACAACAGAATCAGCAATTGAGACATAATTGGCATTTGATAGATTCCGACAAACAAAACCGCTTTTCAGTACGTATGGAATATTATCCACATGCACCATCCGAAAAACGTATTTGATTTGTTTGTCCATCTATCTAAATATTGACTTCATTACTTCGCAAAGATAGGGAGAATATTTGGGAATGCAAAAAATATAATTGGTATATTTCGCACAGGTTTGAAACCTGTGCTGAGAAAATGCCGGGGCTGTCCAAAAAGATTTTTTTTTGCGACAGCCTTTTTTATATCAAAAAAAATTATTATCTTTCTGAAAAATAGAAAGATAATATGGCAAGACAAGTATATAAAGAATACAACCAGGGAGAAATACTACTCTTCC
>JAZUEG010000436.1:0-3344 GCA_045640025.1 Bacteroidales bacterium | reverse complement strand
TAAAGCTAGCAATAAAACATAGTGCTATAAAAAAAGTTTGTTTAATTGTATTTTTTAATGCAATTAAAACTCCTCTCCAAATATCTTTCATAGTTTGTTTTGCACTAAAATCAAATTGTCTACCTGTTAAAAATGTGTCTGTTTTTTCTGATAATGTTGAATATATTGGTGACATACACATAATTACAATACTACCACCTAAAAAGATAAATATTACAAAGCATATTAATTTTGTTAAAACAGTTGTTGCTCCGCCAACAAATCCTGCCCAATTAGTTGATATTGCTCCAGTTTCAGTGATTTTTGTGTTTAGCCAATCTGATAAATTTCCACTATAATGCCATATTAAAAATACTAATATTATGTTGAGTATCAATGGAATAATAAATAATTTACCCATTTTGTTTGATACTATTACTTTAAAAGCTTTTCCGTAAGATGAAAATCCTAATTTTATTTGTTCTGTTGCTGAAATCATTTTATTCTTATTTTTATGCGAATTTAAAAAAAAATTTTTATTTTTTGAATTTTTATCATTCAATACGATATTTTTTTGTAAATTTGTTTATCAATTAATTTATCTGTTAACTTAAAAAAATCATTATGAAATTAAGTGGAAGAAAAGAAAGTTCTAATGTAGAAGACCGTAGAGGCGGTGGTTTATCAAATGTTTCTACTGGTAAAAAAGGTGGTTGCCTTTCAATTATTGTTTTAATAATTGGTTATTTAATTTATGCCAAAACTGGCAATTCTACTTTGCTTGAATTTGCTCAAAATCAAGGAAATATCACCCAAACTGAAGAAGTTTCTACGGGTGGACAAGCTAATTATTCTAAAGAGGAACAAGAATTAGCTTCTTTTTCTAAAAAAATCTTAGCAAGTACCGAAGATGTTTGGACAAAAGTTTTTGATAATAGCAATTTAACTTATCATTGTCCAAAAATGGTATTATTTAAAGATGGCGTAAATACTGGTTGTGGTAGTGCGACTTCGGCTACTGGACCATTTTATTGTTCTGCCGATCAAGCTGTTTATCTTGATTTATCTTTTTTTACTTTGATGAAAAGACAATTAGGTGCTGACGGTGATTTTGCTTACGCTTACGTTATTGCTCACGAAGTTGGGCATCATGTTGAATATGAAACTGGTTTACTTCAAAAACTTCATCAACAAATGAACCAGTGTAGAACAGAAGCTGAAGCTAATAAAATTAGTGTTAGAATCGAACTTTTGGCAGATTTTTATGCAGGCGTTTGGGGATATTATGAAAATAAAACATTTAAATCTTTAGAAGATGGCGATTTACAAGAAGCTATTAATTGTGCTCATCAAATTGGTGATGATTATCTTCAAAAATCTGCACGTGGAACTGTTAATGCTAAAGAATTTACTCATGGAACTTCTGCGCAACGTATGAAATGGTTAAAACTTGGTTTAACTACAGGTGATTTAAGTAGAGCTAACGACATTTTAACTTGTAGCGAAAGTCAATTGTAGATTTTGAGTAACAATACAATATTATAAAAGAGGTTATTTCAAATTTGGAATAACCTCTTTTTTGTGAAAAAAACCGATTCCTGTTCCCTAAGTGGTAAAAACCCCGGGTTAGGGAATAAAAATCACGATTTTCGTTCCCTAAGTGGTAAAAAAAATGAGTTAGGGAATAAAAATCCGAATATTTTTGTTTATCTTTGCGCTCAAATAATTAATTCGGCTATGGGAAAACTATTAGTAGGAAGATCATTCGAGAAAGCGCAACTGAGGAAACTCTACAACTCGGGCAAGACGGAATTAGTGGCGATTTACGGTCGCCGACGAGTGGGCAAGACTTATCTTGTAAAAGAGTTCTTCAACAACGAATTCGATTTCTATTTTACAGGAATATACAAAGGTAGCAAGACCGAACAGTTGAATGAATTTTGGAGACAACTGACCGAATACTCAAATCAGAAATTGCCAAAATTTAAAAACTGGTTCGATGCCCTGGCTATGCTCAAGGACTACATAGAGACATTGAGCCACAAGGACAGAATCCTGATATTCCTCGACGAACTTCCCTGGATCGATACTCAGAAATCGGAATTTCTGAGAGCGTTTGAATATTTCTGGAACAGTTACGCGTCAGCCAACAGAAAAATAATGATGATAGTTTGCGGTTCGGCAACCACCTGGATGAGGGACAAACTTTTCGGCAACAAGGGTGGACTATACAACAGAATGACTCAGACAATGTACCTTGCGCCATTCAACCTTGCAGAAACCGAGGAATACCTCAAATGCAACGGCCTGGCTCTCAACAGGTATCAGATACTTGAAGCCTATATGATTTTGGGCGGTATTCCATTGTACCTGAGTATGTTGGAGAAAGAGTTCTCTCTAAGTCAGAACATCGACAGACTGTTTTTCTACGACAACGCCAAACTGAAAACCGAATACAATTTCCTGTTCTCGTCGCTATTCAAAGAGTCCACAATCTGCAAAAACGTGATTGAACTTCTGGCGCAGAAAGCCATAGGAATGTCGCGTCTGGAAATCAAGGAGTCATTGAAAATTCCTGACGGCGGAAAACTGTCGCAAGTTCTCAACGATTTGATAGACAGCGACTTCATCAGGTCGTACAACTCGTTTGGCAAAAAGAAGCGCGAGGTTATTTACCAACTCAGCGACCTCTTCTCGCTATATTACCTCCGCTATGTAAAGGGATATTCGGGAAACGACAAGAACCACTGGTCGAATATGACAGACTCGCCATCAAGAAGAGCCTGGTCGGGATACGCATTCGAGCAAGTCTGTCTGCACCACATCTGGCAAATAAAAAACAAGTTGGGCATACTTGGAGTGGAGACCAACGCATTCGCATACAAGAACAAGGATTTCCAGATAGACCTCCTCATCGACCGCAGAGACCAGGTGATAAACCTTTGCGAGATGAAATTCTCACAATCGGAATACACCATCGACAAGCGCTACGACGAGCACCTGAGGGAGCGTCGCGAACAGTTCCGCACTCTCTCAGGAACCAAGAAATCGCTGTACCTTACAATGGTGACCACATACGGCCTGAAACGAAACGAATACAGCGGAAACATCCAAAACGAAATTGTGGCAGATGATTTGTTTGTGGCGGAATATTTTTTTGTGGGGCTATGAGAGAGTGTGTGTTGATAAATAAAAGGATAAAAAATAATACCCACAAAAAATACTTCTAATTTTGGAATTATAAATAATTTTTATTTGTTGTTATTATTTTTTTTATTGAAATAAATGGACTAAAAAATCATAATATAATCTTGTTTATTCTAGGTAATTTAGTACTTTATACGATTGTATTTAAGATTTTTACC
>JAZUEG010000435.1:0-5251 GCA_045640025.1 Bacteroidales bacterium | reverse complement strand
GGAAACGGTCCATACCCTCGTTGCGGAAGTCCTTGGAGAACTCGTAAACGCCGTCGAAACCACCTACGATAAGTTTCTTGAGGTAGAGCTCGTTGGCGATACGGAGATACAAAGTCTGGTCGAGGGCGTTGTGGTGAGTCTTGAAAGGACGTGCCGAAGCACCGCCGTATATAGGCTGGAGGATAGGAGTCTCCACCTCAAGACAGCCCAAAGTATCGAGGTACTGACGCATTGTATTCATAAGCTTGGTGCGCTTTACGAAAACGTCCTTTACCTGTGGATTTACTATGAGGTCAACATAACGCTTTCTGTATCTCTGCTCGGGATCGGTGAAGGCGTCGAACACCTGACCGTCCTTCTCCTTAACCACTGGAAGAGGCTTCAGGGACTTGCAGAGCACTGTAAGCTCATTTACGAGGATAGAAATCTCACCCATCTTGGTGCGGAAAATCTCACCCTTCACGCCGATGATATCGCCGATATCGAGAAGTTTCTTGAAAACATCGTTGTACATCATCTTGTCCTCGGTAGGACAGAGAACATCTCTATTCACATAAAGCTGGATACGGCCCTTGCTGTCCTGAAGCTCGGCGAAAGAGGCGCTACCCATGATGCGGCGGCTCATGATACGGCCAGCTATGCTGATCACCTTGCCAGAATGCTCCTCGTCCTTGAGGCCTGCAAACTGCTCCTTGATCTCAACAGTATTGGTATCTACATTGTACTTAGGTGCTGGATATGGATCGATACCCAAAGCACGCATCTTCTCAAGAGACTGTCTTCTAATCTGCTCTTGTTCTGTAAGTTCTATACTCATAATGATTTATATCAAAATTTTTATTCTAAATTTCCAATTTGCAAAATTAGAAATATTTTTTTGAAAAACCGAAAAAAATTATACATTTGCGAGAAATATTTCAATAATAGCACAATTATGAGAGAAGCTACACAAGAAGAGCACGACGCAATAATGAATAGTATGAAGGAATTTGCCGATGGCGGAGTGCCTTGTATTGGAATTTTCTGGCTGGACCTCAAAGCGATGAAATTCTTTGGAGTCAACAAGATGGAGCTGACACCGGCGATAACTGAGATGGCGGCCAACGAAGGAATACCTTTTGTCAACTATTCCAAAACACACAGTGAAATATGGTATGAAGAATACTATCGTGCCCACATTAAGGGGTTGGAAACAAAATTTGAAGGCGATTACACAATGGTGCCTCGTGGACGAGTTGCCTGGGACGTAAATAAATTTGTTGTTCTTGTAGGCGAATGGGCAAGAGAGATAGAAGATCAGTTGCGTGAAATGATAGAAGCAGAGTTTTATCTCCCCGATTTCGAGTTTATTTACGACAAGCACTGGGACCTCGGACATGGATGGTCTGGCGACATGAAATAAAAAAAATCAGTTTTTCTCTTGCATTTAATAAAAAAGCTTTCTATATTTACAAATCGTTAATAAACTAAGAAATCATGAACAAAATCATCATAATATCAGCACCATCAGGCTCGGGAAAGAGCACTCTTATAGGTAAACTCATGCAGGACGAGAGCCTGAAACTGGAATTCTCGATATCAGCTACCACACGCGCCCCACGTGGACAGGAAGTGGACGGCAAGGATTACTATTTCCTCTCTGTAGAGGATTTTCAGGAGCGTATAGCAGCTGATGGCTTTGTAGAATACGAGCAGGTATACGAGGGCAGGTATTATGGAACGCTAAAGAGCGAGATCAACCGCATTTTCCAGAATGGCAACAACGTAATCTTCGATGTGGACGTGGAGGGTGGAATCAATCTCAAGAAGATTTTTGGAGCTGATGCCCTGAGCATCTTTATCCAGCCACCGTCTGTGGAGGAACTTCGCAAGCGACTTCTTGGCCGCGCCACCGATTCCATGGAGGAGATTGAGAAACGCCTCGCCAAGGCCGAGCAGGAGATAAGCCGCGCGCCTAAGTTCGACACGGTTGTTATCAACGACGACCTGGAGAGGGCTTCGGCCGAATTCCGTGAAAAAGTGACTAATTTCTTGAACTAAAAATTATGCCTAACATCCTAATTGTAGACAAAAACGACAAAAGTTACAACCGACTTTCCAATCTGCTTGCCTCCATCGGCTACGATACCAGGCAGAGCTCCAGTTTCGACGACGCCAAAATATCGGTGCTGTCGAAGGTCTGCTATGCCGTAATCATCGACCTCGACACCATAAATTCAATAGAGCAGATAGATTATCTGGTGAAAAACACAAAGCCTCACGCCATTGTGATGCTGATGGGACCCGAGGCTTACGAGGATATCATCTGCAAGGCCTTCGAGATAGGCGTGGACGATTTTGTGCGCACACCTTTCAGCGACAGCATATATCTTGCACGTTTCAGCTCCATAAATAATAGGATAAAGGACATGAGGGACTCCCACGTCAGGAAACTGAACTCCCTCATCGATTTTCTGCCGGTAATGATGATGGTATCTGATGGCAACGGCACCATCATGAGCGCCAATCAGGCCATTCTTAATAAATTCGGCAAAACCATCGACGAGGTTAAGGGTGCCATGATAGGCGACCTCCTCAGCTGCTCGTCGTCCAATGGAGCCAACTGTCACCTTAGCTGTGGATTCTGCAAGATAGCCGAGCTGGAGCGCGAGGTGGCCCGCACAGGCAAGCGTGTAATCCGCAAGGAGGTCTCATACATTCAGCAGAAAGACGGCAAGCCGCACAAGCGCAGCCTCAAGCTATCGATGGCCCCACTGGAATACGACAACCGCAATCTCGTAATCATAAACCTGGAGGACGTAACATTCGAGCGCAACGCCTTTGACGTAATGTCATCCACCATCGACGACCTCCGCAAATCATACGACGACTCCCAGGATCAGGTAAAGATTTCCAGCGAGTTGGCCGACTACCTTCAGGATATCAACAACAGCCTCGAGGTAGAGAAAACCAAACTCCGCAAGCTTTTCGACAATATGTCGTCGGGATTCTTCCGATTCAGCCGCAAGGAAGGCAAGATGTATTTCGAGGAGGCCAACGCCAAGGCTTGCGAGATGTTCAATCAGGAACTGCCCAAATACAAGGGCTGTGAGGTTACGGGAGGCAAATTCTGCGAGCAGGAGCTTTTCGACAAGATGATGGAAGTGCTCGATACAGGCAAATCCATCAATATGACCCTGAAATCTGAACTCTTTGGCGGACACTTCGATCTGAGCATTTATATGCCTGAGCCAGAGAATGTTGGTGTAATTATCCGCAATATCTCCAACGAGGTGCGCAATCTCAACGAGAACAAGATGCTCACCCGAATGCTCAAGAAGCAGAACATAGAGCTCGACGACAAGAACGTGGAGCTCAAGAAGGCCGTGGAGACCAAGAACAAGTTCATTTCCATAATAGCGCACGACCTCCGCAACCCATTCAACGCCATCAACGGACTCTCCGATATGCTGGTACGCCGTCTGGACCCTGAGAAAGACTCACGCTCGCATGACATGGCCAAGATAATCCACGACAGCGCCAAGGGTGCCTACGAGCTTCTGGAGAATCTTCTGGTATGGGCGCGCACACAGCAGAACACCATCCAGTATCAGCCCGAGATGCTTGCTCTCCACAGCGTGGCAGGCGAGGCCATCAGCGAGATACTCGCCCAGGCCGAGAAAAAGCACATCATGCTCATGAACCAGACCGAGATAGGCGGTCAGATATGGGCCGACAAGCAGATGCTGCTCACCATTATCCGAAATATCACAAGCAATGCCATCAAGTTCACCAACGAGGGCGGCCTTATCGTGATAGGGTCCGATCAGAACGAGGTCTGCACCTCTATTATAATAGAGGACAACGGCATCGGCATGACCCAGGAGGTGATCGACAAGCTATTCACGGTCTCCAAAAACAAGAGCACCAAGGGCACATCGGGCGAGTCGGGCTCGGGAATGGGCCTGCTGATTACCAAGGAATTTGTGGACAAGCATCTGGGTACCATCAAGGTGGAGTCCACTGTGGGCATGGGTTCCAAGTTCATAATTAATTTCCCTAATATCCAGGGTGAGGATAAGTAATAATAAATATCAAAAAAAGTAGAAAAAGATTTTGAGGTAAATTTCTTTTTTCGTACTTTTGAACATAATTATCAATACGTCGATGAGTAGTCTGATACACAATACAACAGTAAACACAAGTGGAGGCAGTTGCTTTGGCAATGTGCTTCTGGAGTCTATTGTGGATTCTCACGACGACAGCGTAATAATCTGCACTCCTTCCGATTTCAGGATTGTTACACTCAATCAGGCTGCCGCGCAGTTCATGTCGGTTTCCAAGAGCGAGGCGCTGGGCAGGGATATGTTCAGCCTTATGCCTATCCCGCTATCAGCTGACTACCATGCCGAATTCCAGTCACTTATGGAAGAGGGCGGCAAGGTGGTGGAGCATATATTGAGCTCCCCTGACGAATCCACCTACAATCTCAAGGCCAGCAAATTCGGCGACAACATTATTCTCGTAATCAAGAACGCGGTGGGCCGCAGCGAGCACATCGAGGAGAGCAATTTCCGTATGCTGTTCGAGAATATGTCGTCGGGCTTTATATTCCTGAAGGCCGTTTCGGATGAGGCCGGCAATATCGTAAACCATCAGATTCTGGATGTAAACTCCACATTCGAGATTTTCTTCAATATGGAGAGGGATTCGGTGCTGGGCAGAAACATCACCGATGTAATCTCCGGTTTCGATGAGTCATGGGTAAGGATTTTGGCCAAGTCAGCTAATACAGGTTATTCATATTCAGGCAATTATCATTACGAGAAGAAAAACAAGCATTTTGAGGTCCGCACATATTCTCCGCGAAAAGGATTCTCCGCCGCCGTATTCAACGACATAAAGCAGGAGATGGAAATCCGCAACGACCTCATTATCAAGAGCGAGATTTCCAAGGCCTTTGCCATTGGCCACGATGCCAGTGTGTATAATGTGGTGCTGGAGCTCGTGCTCAAGAATACCGGCAGCCGTTACGGTTTTATAGGCTATGTGGTGCCCGGCGAGAAGGTTCTCTGTCTGGCCCGCATCGACGACAATCTGCCTCTGACGGTGGATATCCACAACGACGAGCTGTTCCCTATTGTATCGGGCACCACTGTGGGCAAGTGCTACGAATCCAAGAGGCAGGAGACTGATGCCAATGTGGACAACCACTCCCTGGTGATGGCTACTCCTGTAATCGACGATATGGGCAATGTAATCGGTTTTATAG
>JAZUEG010000434.1:0-7861 GCA_045640025.1 Bacteroidales bacterium | reverse complement strand
GCAGAGGGTCTAAGTTGCAGAGGAACAAGACATTCCACAATTTGGATTCAGCTAAGACTATAGGCATACTCTTCTGCTCAACCAACGATAATGACTATCAGGCTGCCAGGGATTTTGCCGACAGTCTTATGGACGACCGCAAGCAGGTGGAGTCGATAGGTTTCGTGGAATTGCAGGAGAACATCGGCAAGTACGTGATAACAGGCAACATGAAATTCTTCTCGCTCGACCAGAAGGGTTTCTTCAAACTGCCAAAGGATGTGCCTGTAATAGAGTCGTTTGTGCTCAGCCAGTTCGATATGCTCATCAACATATCGCCGGTAGAAAACATAATGGTGGATTACGTGATGGCGCTATCCAAGGCCAGATTCAAGATCTCGCCCAAGCTAAGCAACGACGACTTTGCGGATTTCATCATCAATTTCAGCGACAAGACTCAACTTGATTCCAAGGCAATTATAAAGAAGATAAAGGAAGTTTTGGCAATGCTGAACAAAAACTAAGATTAAAAACATTTCAAAAAAAATATTTACGAAAAACTCAATTATGAGAAATGACAGAATACTTGGAGTAGGTGTTGCGCTTGTAACGCCCTTCAATGAGGACGGCGCGGTAGATTACCCCGCTCTCGAAAAATTACTCAACCACATTATCAACGGCGGTATCGACTACATCGTAGTATCCGGCACCACAGGCGAACCAGCAACAATGACAGCCGACGAGAAGAGCGAGCTCCGAAAGTTTATCATAGCCAAAGTAGACGGCAAGGTGCCATTGGTACTCGGCGTTGGCGGCAACAACACCAAGGCTGTCACCGACGAGATTCTCAATACCGACCTCACAGGTTTCGACAGCATTCTGAGCATTTCACCATACTACACAAAACCCACACAGCGAGGCATTTACGCTCATTTTGCCGAGATTGCCAAAATCAGCCCGCTTCCTGTAATATTATATAATGTGCCAGGACGCACCGGCCGCGGAATGGATGCAAATACCATCATAAAGCTCGCACGCGATTTCCAGAACATCGTAGCCGTAAAGGAGGCCAGCGGAAACATGGACCAGATAATGAGAATCCTTCAGGAAAAACCGGAGGATTTCATGCTCATCTCGGGCGACGACTCGCTCACAGTTCCAATGATTTCGCTCGGATGCTGCGGAGTAATCTCTGTGGCAGCCAATGTGGTTCCATCGCAGTTCTGCAAGATGATAAACACAGCCATGAAGGGCGATTTCAAGGAGGCTTCAAGGCTTCATTTCCAGCTTCTGGACCTCATGGATACCCTCTTTGAGGACGGCAGTCCATCGGGCGCAAAAGCCGCTCTCGCCGAGCTCGGCATCGTAAAGGACATTCTCCGTCTGCCTCTCGTGAAGGTATGCGATGCTACACGCGACCACATCAAAACGGCTCTCGCCAAGGCACTTAAGGCTTAATCACAAAATTGTAATATGAGCAATTTACCTATATGGGCGGCAGAAGCAGTCTGGTACCAAATTTTTCCAGACCGCTTCTGCCGTTTCAATATCCAAAACCCGATAACCGCCGCCGACCTGGAAGGCACCACTCCATGGAACCTCAGCCACAGCGATCCATGGGAAATACATCCATGGACATCCGATTGGTATGAGCGCAAGCCATACGAGCAGGCCAATTCCAAGAGCCTGAAAACCAACATTCTGCGTCGCCGATACTGCGGAGATATCAATGGAATAATATCGAAACTCGATTACCTGAGCGATCTCGGCATCAATGCGTTGTACATCAATCCGATGCAGTATTCGCCCAGTCTCCACAAGTACGACGGCACCGATTTCATGCACATCGACCCCTATCTCGGCAGCAATCCCATCGCCGACAGAAAACAGATAGAGGACGAGGATTTCGATGATTTTGACCACGCAGGATGGACCACCGCCGATATGGAGGCACTTCAGCTGATATCAGAAGCCCACAAGCGCGGAATCCGTGTGGTCTTCGACGGAGTTTTCAATCACATCGGCTACAACAGCAAGCCTTTTCAGGACCTGCTGAAAAACCGCAAGAAATCCAAATACAAGGACTGGTTTCTCACCGACCTTGAACATTCCACCCGTAAGAAGCTGATTTACGACAAGTTCTGGGGATGCGTGGACGAAATGCCGAAACTCAACTACAGTTGCAATGATGTAAAGCGTTATGTATTTGCTACCTTAAAGAGGTGGTTGAAACCAATAGTAAACGGCACTGAGTATGAAGGCATTGACGGCTGGCGACTGGACCACGTAATTGGAGTTCCGCCCACTTTCTGGAAATCCGCTCAAAAATTTACAAAAAACATTGCAAAAGATTCATTGTTCTTGGCAGAATTAATAGAACCCAATACTATAATAAAGCCATACCTTGATAATGCAATTTTTGATAGCGTGATGAACTACGGATTTTACTTTTCGGCCTGCGAATTTTTCGCCGCCGAGAAAAATTCAATCTCCGCTTTTGAATTTGACAAGCGCATTCAACATCAACTTCAGCTTTTTCCCGTATCGGCCAACTATCTGATGATGAACCTGTTGGGAACCCACGACAGCGAGCGAATCGCTTCATTGATAGTGAACCGCGAGATAAAAAAATACGGCGACATTGCCACATTCTTCCAAAACTCTCATATTGAGGACAAAGGCTACACATCGCGCATTCCCGACATCAAGGACCGGCAGATCCAGCAGATGATGGTGGTTTTCGAGTTTGCGATGATAGGCGCGCCAATGGTATATTACGGCGACGAGGTAGGAATGTGGGGCGCCAACGATCCCGACTGCCGCAAGCCGATGATCTGGCCCGGCATGGAGTTTGACAGCGAGCACCTTGTTACCGCCGGCCGCCACAGCAAAACCAAGAAAACTCCCGTGGCCATCAACGGCGAAATGCTCGATTTCTACAAAAAAATCATCCGCCTAAGGCGAACTCACAAAGTATTGAGCCACGGCATGATGAAAACCGAAATTGCCGACGAAAAAGAGCGCGTATGGGCCATCAGCCGTTACGACGCCCATTCCCGCATCATTTTCGTCTTCAACCGCGAGGAAAAGTCCGTAGAAATCGCCATCAGGGCAGGAGAGGGGGAACAATTCACCGATTACATATCAGCTGAAAAACATACAGTCGCAGGGTCCGGGGTATTGCAGCTAATGGCAAAACCATTGTCGTTCCTCATACTTGTGCGGAATTAATGCTTTAGGCCATCAGCTACAAAACATTGAAAATAAGCACTCTAACAAATATGTGCTGAATATTTCAAGATTTTTTGCACACAATATTGTATGCCGTAATATTCAGTAGTTCAGTTTATTGTACATTTTGCTATTTAATCAAGTTGAAATAATTTGATTCAAATTGCCGATTTTCAGCAAGTTTGCACCTTTGGCATAAAGTTTGCAATTAATAAGGTACAAACTATAAAAATCACAAACCAACTTAAAATAATAAACAAAAATGGCATTAAACTTGACAGGAGTTCTCAGCAAGGGCATCTTGAAACTGAAACTCGCATTCGATTCAAATGTTTCTATCAACGAGAGAAACGCAAAGCTGGCCGGATACGCCAAATCTTTCTGTGGCTCAGGTAGATACACAATATTGAGCACCAAGCATTTCGCCGACGGAAGCTCATTGGAGGCAAAAATCTCCAGCTGATTTTGGAGCGAATCTACTCTATAGAATTATGACTTATCAAAATCAATCACTTATCAAACAGAAACGGCCTGATACGCATTTGTATCGGGCCGTTTCTGTTTTTCCTTAGTCCTCGAGCTCGCTGATAGAAGGCGGAGTGCGGAACACCTCGGCGGATTCCTGCGCACCCATGCTGCTCAGGGAGAAATAATCATCGATGGTTTTGGCAATGAGAGCCTTAATCTCCTCGCGCTGAGTCATTGTGAGCGATGGCGACTCTTTCTCGCCGTCATCCAGAGTCAGATAACTCACCGTAACTCCCAGAGCCTCAGCTATCTTCACCAGGTTCTTGACGGTATAGCCATTGGGGTCGTCCCGCGACAGCATTACCCTCAAGCTTACCGTCGGGATATTAGTCTCCTGAGCAAGCTTTGTGATAGTCCAGCCCTTTTCCTTGCGCAGGGTCTGGATCTTTGCAGTTATGTTCATTTCCTTTTACGTTAAATTTGAGTAGTTATAATACTGCAAACTTATAAAAAAATATAATTGTCAACAAATTTTTTTCAAAAAAAATATAGCAGCTAATACTTTTTTTATTAGCTGCTACATAAAAATAATTAGTCGTTGCTGAGTGATTGCAGGAATGTGAGGGCGTCGTTGGTGTTTGTAATCTTGTCCACCACGAGGCCGGCCTTGCCGTTTATCTGTTTCAGCTGGCAATTCCTCTTGTGCTGAATGCGGACCAGGATATTGCCGAAAAGCGCCGATTTGTAATACGGCGACTTGTCGTTGTAGACAAAGTAGCAGAGCATTTTTCCGCTTTTAAGCATTATTTTCTCCATGCCGAGGTCCATGGCCAGCCAGCGGAGTTTCACCACGTTGAAGAGCGCCAAAGTCTGCTTTGGAATGGCTCCAAACCTGTCTTCCAAACGCTTGGATACGCCGTTGAGTTCGGTAATGTCCTTCACGCTGTCGAGTGTGCGGTAAATCTTTACTCGCTCGGCCATATTCTGAACGTAATCTGCCGGCAGCAAAACTTCCATATCAGTATCCACCTGACAATCAGATACAAACTTGAAATCCTTGGGCAGTTCGATTTCAGCTGTGTCGTCATTATCGGAGTATTCCAGCTGATTCTGATACTCTTCCTCCTTGAGTTCGGCAAGCGCCTCGTCAAGGATTTTCTGGTAAGTCTCGATACCGATTTCGGTAATGAATCCGCTCTGCTCGCCGCCCAATAGGTTTCCGGCGCCGCGGATGTCGAGGTCCTGCATCGCGATATTGAATCCGCTGCCCAATTCGCTGAAGCTCTCGATGGCCCTGAGCCTCTGCCTTGCCTGCACCGTGAGATGCTCCTCGGGAGGAGCCAGCAGATAGCAGAAAGCCTTGCGGTTGGATCGTCCCACACGGCCTCTCAGCTGATGCAACTCGCTAAGGCCAAAGTTCTGAGCATCAAGCACTATGATGGTGTTGGCATTTGGAATGTCGAGACCGTTTTCTATGATGGTGGTCGATATCAGGATATCGGCCTCATTGTTGATGAACGAGAGCATTATGTCCTCCAGGATGTTGCCGTCCATCTGTCCGTGACCCGTAAGCACCGACGCATTCGGGAACAGTTTCCTCACCAGCGCCTCGGTCTCATAAATGCGCTTTATCTTGTTCTGAATGATGAAAACCTGTCCGTGACGGCTCAGCTCATAGTCGATGGCCTCGCGTATCACATCGGTGCTGAATGTATGTACCTCGGTAACAACTGGATACCTGTTGGCCGGCGGTGTGCTTATGATGCTGAGGTCGCGCGCGCCCAGAAGCGAAAACTGCAATGTTCTCGGGATAGGAGTGGCGCTCAGAGTCAGAGTATCCACATTCAGCTTCATCTGCTTCAGCTTTTCCTTGGCCGATACACCAAATTTCTGTTCCTCGTCTATTATCAACAGTCCCAAGTCCTTGAAAGTGACTCCCTTGCCAATGAGCTTGTGGGTGCCTATCACGATATCCGCGCTGCCGTCGGCAATAGATTTTTCCACATTTCGGATTTCTTTTGTGGTTCGCAGACGGCTCATGTATTCCACTTTTACTGGGAAGTCTTTCAGCCTGTCGCTGAATGTCTTGTAATGCTGGAGCGCAAGTATTGTGGTAGGCACCAGCACGGCCACCTGCTTGCCGTCGCAAGCGGCCTTGAATGCGGCGCGGATGGCAACTTCGGTTTTTCCAAATCCCACGTCACCGCAAATCAGTCGGTCCATCGGCTCACCGCTCTCCATGTCGGCCTTTACGGCTGCAGTAGCCTTCTCCTGGTCGGGCGTGTCCTCATAGATGAACGACGCCTCCAGAGCCTGCTGCATATACGAATCGGGCGAATACGCAAAACCTTTCTGCTGCTTGCGCATTGCGTACAGCTTTATCAGCTTTTCGGCAATGTCCTTCACCTTGGCTTTAGTCTTCATTTTCAGCTTGTTCCACGCGCCTGAACCGAGCTTGTAAATCTTGGGAGGCTCGCCGTCGCCGGCTTTGTATTTCGAAATCTTGTGGAGCGCGTGTATCGATACAAAAACGTTGTCGCCGTCCTTGTATACCAGTCGTATCACCTCCTGAGGCTTGCCGTTGATGTCGATAGTCTGAAGCCCGTCAAAAACTCCAATTCCGTGGTCCTGATGAACCACATAGTCGCCGGGTTTCAGGCTGTTCATCTCGTTGATAGTCAGCGCATCGCGGTTGCGCTTTATCTTCGCCTCCTTTAGCCTGTATTTCAGGTAACGCTCAAATATCTGATGGTCGGTATACAGGCATAGTTTCAGGTCGTGGTCTATGAAACCCTTGTTCAGCGACATCTGCACGCTCTTGAAATCCACGCGGTGTTTCACCACATCAGATGCAAAAATATCATGAAGCCTTATGTTCTGGTGGTCGTTGAGCACGGCAATATAGGTCTCGAATCCCATCTGCTGATACTCGCTTATATTGTCGGCCAGCAGGCTGAAGTTTTTCTTGAAGTTGGGCTGGTCTATAATGTTGAATCTTACGGAGTTGGAATCTCCGCCCATTAGTCCCGCATCTATTATCTTATGTCCCGATACCGAATCCCTCAGCTCATCAGGAGTATCAGTGCAGCTAATGGCGTTTTCCATGGCCATCTCCATATCGTGAAACCACATCACGGCATCCTTCTGCACAAACTCCATGAACGGAATCTTGCGCTTGGCGGTATCGTCGCCGCAAATGTTTGGAATTATCGTGATGGCCTCCACACGCTCCACCGACAGCTGATTCACCACATCGAAAGTACGGATGGAATCCACCTCGTCGCCAAAAAAGTCGATTCTGTATGGCTCGTCGTTCGAATACGAATAGATATCAATAATGCTTCCGCGCTTGGAATACTGACCCGGCTCGGCCACAAAATCCACATATTCGAAACCGTAGTTGTCCAGCACATCGGTTATAAAATCGGTGTTCACCTTCTCGCCGGTCCTCAGCGATAGCGTGTTGTCAGAAAGCTCACCGGGGCTTATCACATTTTCGGCCAGGCTCTCGGGATATGTTACCAGCAGATAGTTTTCCAGTTTCGAGATCTTGTCGAGCACCTCGGTTTTCGACAGGATAGATTCCTGGCTCAGCGTATTGTCGTCGGTGGCCGATTTCAGGGTAGATTTCCGCTTGCTGCTCGGGTAGAAGAACACATCTCTCTTGCCTTCAGCTGTCTGAAAATCATTGTAAGTATACGCCGCATCTTCCTCGTTGTCCATCACCACTATGAGAGGTTTCTGGGCAAGGAGCTTGTCCGACGAGATAAAAAACGCCAGAGCCGATGTCAGCATTCCTTTTATATGCACTGTATCAGCTAATGGCAATATATCTTCAAGTACTCTGTGGGCTGGGTGAGAGGCGTAGAGTTTTGTTATTTGGGACATAATTTTTTATGAAATCAAAAAGCCGAAAGATGTGATATGGCTCACACCTTTTCGGCTTTTTCTAATAAGTTGAATGCTTTTGGGATATCATCTGCTATCCTGCAGCGCCCTCCTCCTCAAAGTATGAGTTGTCTACTGTAGTGGGGTCGCCTTCTGTATTGGCCACGTTCATGGCATAGTTCTGTGCTACAATAGCCTCAGACATAGCCTTGGTCTTGCTCTTATCAACAGAGCTGATGTGGTGCATAACCTTGGCGCCGAAGTAGAAGGCCACCATCATCTGGAATGCTGCGAG
>JAZUEG010000433.1:0-16626 GCA_045640025.1 Bacteroidales bacterium | reverse complement strand
ATAGCCGTAATGTTGGTGGCCAGCGGACAAGGGCTCAGCGCTGTAAGCAATCCAAGGAGGAACGCTGTAAGCACTGGCACTTGGCTGCCATCGAGCAGTTGGTTGAGGAAGTCCATAAATTACTAATTTATAGCGTTCATCACCTTGCTCTTGATTTCCTTGCGGAAATTCTCGGGATTGGTCCTTGCGTTGGCGAAAGCGAAGCGGGTGAGGTCTTCGGTGGTCTCGTTGTCGCCCGGGTTGCTGACTACAAAGAGCGACGAGAACGATACCCTGTATTTTGTTGCGATAGCCTTGCCTTCCACTGTTGAGAAATCAACTACACGCATTCTCACCTTGCCCGAACTGGCCATTTCCTTCAACTCGTTCTCCACGAGATTTCTGGTTTCCCTCTCGATGGCCATACAAGTGGCACAGCGTTGCTTGCCGTGGAAGTAGATAAGCTCAACTCCATTGGCCTGGCAGGTGGCTGATTGAGTTGTGGAGTTTACGCTTGAGGCTTGATTGCCATTGCTGCAGCATTGTGCGGTGGCCATAAGACTGCAACTCAACAATAAAATGGTGAATAGGTTTTTCATTGTCTTTTAAGTTTATTGGTTCAACAATTCTTTTACTTGATCGTACGATAGTTTGCCTTTGGCCACCACCTTCTCGTCGATGACGAGGGCGGGGAGGGTCATCACGTTGTACTCCATTATCTTCATAATGTCTTCCTCCTTGATGAGGTTTGCCGAGATTCCGAGGTCTGATACCACCTTCTCTACTGTTGCGTACAGCGCCTTGCAACCTGCGCAGCCTGTACCGAGAACTTTGATTTCTTTCATAATTGTAATTATATTAATTAATGTTTATAGTTCGCAAAACAACGAACATTTGTCTTTAAATAAAACCCTCGAAGCCGAAACCACGAGGGCGAAATATTTTATTTGTGTCTGATGCCTGAAAATCTGCAATGATCTCAGTTGCAACAGTTCTTGCCGCTTTTCTGCAATTCCATATTGAAGAATTCGTCAAACAGTTGCTTGGCAAATTCCCAATTCTCCTTATTGATACAATAGCGCACTTTGGGCGTTTCTATCTCACCCTGAATGAGTCCCGCCTCTTTCAAGGCTGTCAGGTGCTGGCTTACCGTGGCTTTGGCAATGGGCAATTCCTCGTGAATGTCGCCAAAATAGCAGGTCTCTTGTCTTGCAAGAAACTTCATAATGGCAATGCGTGCCGGATGCCCAAGGGCTTTGGCCAACTGCGCCAATGTCTCGGTCTTTATGCAGTATTTCTTTTCTATCATTGACGTTGTCGTTTTGTTCTTGGTCGCAAAATTACGAACAATATTTGGAATTGCAAAGAGATATCCCAATTATTTATCTTTTTTTAACATTTTTTATATCGTATGCCTTTTGCAAAGATGGATGGCTCATTTATTTTTTTTATTCAATCTCCAGCCTGATGCTTACCTCACCTGTTCCAAATGCTTCCTGCAGCTGACTCTTGCTCATTCCCTCAATCTTGCCGATGGGCGTATAGCTCCACGAGTTGCTGTCGAAGAAGATGCAGAGCTGGTTGCCGGAGTAGAGCATTATCTCGCCGGGCTGAGTGGTGATGCGGGTATCAGCAGACGGCAGGGAGAATCCAAGTCCGCCAACTTTCTCGAAACCGCCGTAATCGTCGGCCTTGTAGGTTATTGGGCCGTTTTTCAATCGCTCTGCAAGGGCTTTTGTCGCGGCATTGTCCGCAAGATTCACTTTCAGAGTGGTGTTGTTTACTGTAAGATTCATAGTGCTGATGTTAATGTTGTCGTCAGAAACCTCTTCGACTGGAGTCTCATTTTCCGAGGGAATCTCAACTGGCGGTTTCTGATTGTCATTTTTATTGATTGTTGGTTCCTCGTCGTTGTTGCAGGCTAAGATATTTGATAGAGGCAACAAGGCTATGAGAGAAACAATGATTCTTTTCATAGGTTATCATTTTTTATCACGCCGCTCTCCATTGCGCCGGGGTCTTTCCCGTTAAGCCCTTGAAGAAGCGGACAAAGTGCTGCGGATATTCAAAGCCGAGGCGTTGACTTACTTGGCTTACTTGCAATGTGTCAGACTGCAAGAGCTCTTTTGCCTTGGCGAGGATTCTGTCATTTATGAGATCCTTGGCGGTGCGGCCGGTCTCGGTTTTCACGAGCGAGCCGAAATAGCCCGTTGAAAGGCAACATTTGTCGGCGAAGTAGGCAACGGTTGGTAGGCCTTCGTTCTCGGCCTTCTCGGCGATGTATTCGTCAAGAAGCGTTAGAAACCTCCTAACTACCGAATTGTTGATTTCCTCACGTGTGATAAACTGACGGTCGTAGAAACGGAGGCAGTAATTGAGAAGGAGTTCTATGTTGCTAACCACGAGCTCACGTGTATGCCTATCGATGGCGTGATGCAATTCCTGCTCTATCATGGCGAGCACACCCTTGAAAATCTCAACCTCCTGTGCTGAAAGGTGGAGAGCCTCATTGCTGGTGTAGTCGAAAAACTCATAACGGCTCATCTGCTTGCCCAGCGATGTGCGGTTCAAAATGTCGGGATGAAAGGCCAGAGCAGTGAACTTTGGGAATGGCACTTCAGGGTTGGGCTCCACATTCACCACCTGACCAGGCGCAAAACTCGTGACCGTCATCTCGTCGAAATCGTACTCGGTGCGGCCATACGAGAGCTTGCAGCCCTTGTTTTCCTTCAGGTAGATGGCGTAGAGGCCATAATGCATCACGCATTCCTTTATATGTTCTGTATCAGCTATATGCACAACGCTTACCAAAGGATGAAGAGTCTCCACCCCCTGATAATCGTTGAACTGCTGAATGGTATCGATATGAATTACGTCCATTTATTTCAAATTCTCATTAAAGAACCCCTCTAGCTTGTCCCAGGGAATCACCTTGTCCTTGCCGCCGTCGTAGAGGTCGCAGTGGGAGGCGTTGGGGATTATGAGAAGCTCCTTGTTTTCGGGAACTGGATTTGGCTCGCGGACAGCGTCGTAGCCCTTTGCCTTGCCTGTGGTCATGTACTCAAAGGCATCCTCGCCGAAATAGCGTGAATGGGCTTTCTCGCCGTGGACTATCAGCACTGCCGAGCGAATCTCGTTGATGTAATAAAGGAATCGCGCGTTGGCGTAGGCCTGACAGCCTGTGGTGCGCCAGCCGTCGTTGGAGTTGCCCGAACGCACGTGATATCCACGTGGAGTCTTGTAATAGTCGTAATAATCTTTCACAAACTGAGGCGCATCCTCCGGCAATGGGTCAACAACACCGCCTCCCTGAGCGAACTTTCCGCTTTTTAGGTCAGCCATGCGGGCATCAGCCCAAGCCTTACGTGCTGATGTGCGGGCATCAGAGTTGTTGTCGGCGTCGAAATAGCCATTACCATTCACGCGGCTCATGTCGTACATGGTCATTGAGGCTGTGGCCTTTATTCTTGGATCGGCTGCGGCTGCATTCAGTGCTATTCCGCCCCAGCCACAGATACCGATGATTCCAATCTTGTCGGCATCAACATCCTCACGCATAGAGAGATAATCCACTGCGGCGAGGAAATCCTCGGTGTTGATATCAGGAGACGCAGTGCGGCGTGGCTCGCCCGACGATTCGCCTGTGAATGAGGGATCGAAGGCAAGTGTGATGAATCCACGCTCGGCCATTGTCATAGCATATAGGCCCGAGCACTGCTCCTTGATGGCTCCGAAAGGTCCGCATACGGCAATCGCCTTCATCTTGCCATTAGCATTCTTGGGGATGTAGAGGTCGGCGGCAAGGGTGAATCCGTATTGTGTCTTGAAGGTCACCTTCTCGTGGTTGACCTTCTCGCTCAGAGGGAAAGTCTTGTCCCATTCCTGAGTCATTGTGATGGTATTCTCGTTCATGTTGTTGGTATTGCTCTGCACGCAGGCGCTAAGCAAAAGCGCCGAGAGTGCTACGGTGAATAAATGTTTCATAATTGTATTTTGCTTTTATGATGCAAAGTACGCACATTTATCTATAAATCCGCATACCAAAATCATTGGAGTAATTACCAAAATTTCGGAGAAGAGCTATCCCAGCATGTTTATCGCGAAGGCCAGCAACCATGCCAGTATCAGCGAATATATTATCGACAGCCAGCCCCAGCGTTTCTGCCCGCCTTCCTTGAACATTGCCGTGGCTGTGGCTATGCAGGGGAAGTAGGTGAGCACAAACACCATGAATCCGAAAGCGGAGTAGGGGGTGAGCGGTGTGCGTGACGATGTGTCGTTGGCTATCTTGGCACTCAGCGATTCGGTGTTTTCGCTGTCGGAATGGTACAGAACTCCCATTGTGGAGACTACGATCTCCTTGGCAGCAACTCCTGTAAAGAGCGAAATGCCCAATTTCCAGTCGAATCCCAATGGCTCGATTACTGGCTCTATGGTCTTGCCGATGCGGCCGATGTAGCTGTATTCCTGACGTTCGGAGTCGGTCATCTCCTTGTCTGGCAATGGGAAATAGCCGAGAGCCCAGATGATAATCGATGCTATCAGGATAACGCCTCCCATCTTCTTGAGGTACTGAGCGGCCTTTTCCCACATGTGTTTAAGCACGCTGCGCATAGTTGGTATGCGGTAGGGTGGGAGCTCCATTACGAATGGCGCATCCTGACTCTTGAATGTGGTTTGCCGTAGAAGTATTGCTGTAAGTGCGGCTATTATTATGCCTATTACATAGACTGATAGCGTTATCGCAGCCTGATACTGTGTGAAGAATGCGGCGGCCATTACTGTGTAGAGCGGAAGCCTTGCCGAACAGCTCATGTATGGGCTTATCATCATTGTGAGCAACCTGTCGGAGCGGTTCTCGAGAGTTCGGGTTGCCATTATTGCCGGCACGTTGCAGCCGAATCCCATTATGAGCGGAATGAAGGATTTGCCGTGCAATCCTATCTTGTGCATTATCTTATCCATGATGAAGGCCACGCGCGCCATGTAGCCGGTATCCTCCATCAGCGATATAAACATGAAAAGTATCACGATATTGGGCAGGAACACTATTACTCCGCCCACTCCGCCTATGATTCCGTCCACTATCATGTCTTTCAGTATGCCGTCGGGCATCAGCGCCTTTATTCCATCGCCTATCCATTCCACCAGTGCCTCTATCCATTCCATTGGATATTCACCTAATGTGAATGTAGCTTGAAACATCAAAAATATCGTAAGCAGGAAGATAGGGAATCCCCAGATTTTGTGGGTGATAACGCGGTCTATCTTATCCGTTTGTTTACGTGAGTTGATAACGCCGATTGTCAGCGTCTCCTTCAATGCACCGGCTATGAATCCGTATCTTGTGTCGGTTATCAGAGTCTCTGTATCGTTCTGGTACTGTGTCTCAAGTTTCTCTATTTCGGTCTTGGCTTGGGATATGATACAGCTCGGGTCGTCGTGATGCTCCTCAACCTTGTTTCGTGGATGGCTGTGCGATTTGTCGATTGTGTTTTCCATTACGATGCTCTCGATGTCGCTGTCTTTCTCGATGAGCTTTAGCGCCATGAAACGGGACGGAATCCTCGATAGAATCGCATTGTCGTTGTGGATGAAGATCTTGTCCTGGATGTTTCGGATAGATTTTTCGATATCGTTGCCGTAGTTGATGTGGATGTGTCGGTGGGTTGGCGACTTGTCCTCGAAGTCCCTGATTATGCTGTCGAATAGCATTCCGAAGCCCTTGCCCTTGTTGCTGACAACAGGAGTAAAAGGTATTCCGAGCAGCTTGCCGAGAGATATGTAGTCGAGCTTGTCGCCGCGGGCTTCCAGCTCATCGTACATATTCAGCGCCACCACTACCTTGATGTCCATGTCTATCAGCTGGGTGGTCAGATACATGTTTCGCTCCAGGTTGGATGCGTCCACCATGTTTATCACGATGTCGGGATTCTGGTCGGTGATGAACTTGCGCACGTAAATCTCCTCGGCTGAATACGCCGTGAGCGAGTATGTGCCGGGAAGGTCGGTGATGTTGAATGTGTAGTCCTTGTATTTGAACTGCGCGGTTTTGGCGTCAACGGTAACGCCCGAGTAGTTGCCCACGCGTTCCTTGCTGCCCGATGCGTAGTTGTAGAATGTGGTTTTGCCACAGTTGGGGTTTCCCACCAAGGCCACGTTGATGATGTTTCCGTGGTCCTTCACCTCGTTGGTAATCACCTGCTCTATGGTGAGGTTCTCATTGTTTACTTCAAGTGCGGCCTCGTTGATATGATCCATCGAAACCACTTCTATCATCTGCGCCTCGCTCTTGCGGAGCGATACGTGATAGCCCATTATCTCATATTCAATAGGGTCGGAGAGGGGCGCCTGTTTTACCACATGCACCTTCTTGCCTTTCACGAAGCCCATTTCCATGATTCTTTTGCGGAATGTGCCTCGTCCCTTAATCTTGGTTATGATGCCATCCTGCTCGATGGCCAGTTCGTTGAGATTCATCTTGAATGTGTATTAATTTCACGATACAAAATTGCAACTTTATTTTCTAATTGCCAATACCTAAAATTAGGTATTTTGTATCATCTATTCCGGCAGAGCGTTGTAGTTTTCCACATCGCGCAATCGGCGCTCTATTGCGCGACTGCGTACTCCGGCGCTGTCTATCACGTTGGCGGCCTCGTTGAGTTTCTTGCGGGTTTTGTCGAGGATGTCGCCGAAGTTCGTGAATTCGGTCTTTACCTGTGACAGGAGTTTCCAGACCTCGCTGCTGCGTTTCTCGATGGCGAGGGTTCTGAATCCCATCTGAAGGCTGCTGAGGAAGGCTGCGAGGTTGGCCGGGCCGGTTACCGTAATCTTGTATTCGCGCCTCAATGATTCAAACAATCCGGTGCGTCTAAGTATCTCTGCGTAAAGTCCTTCGGTAGGGACAAACATTATGGCGAAATCCGTTGTGGCCGGCGGTATTATGTATTTGCTGTTGATCTCGGCGGCGCACTTGCGGACCGATGCCTCGAATCTTGCGCCCTCTTTCTCGATGTCGCCTCCGTTGTCGTAGGCGTCGAGCAGACGCTGATAATCCTCTATCGGGAATTTGCTGTCGATGGGCAGAAGCACGGGCTTGCCGTCGGGATCGCTGCCCGGCAGTTTTACTGCGAACTCCACACGCCGCTGCGAGTCCTCTTCCACGCAGGCGTTCACCAAATATTGCTCGGGGCTTAGAATCTGCTCAAGGATGTTTCCTAATTCCACCTCGCCCATGTTGCCACGCGTCTTCACGTTGCTGAGCACTCGTTTCAGGTCGCCCACGCCCTCGGCCAGGCCGTGCATCTCGCCGAGTCCTTTAGATACTTGCTCCAGCCTTTCGCTTATCAGCTTGAACGATTGGTTGAATCTGGTCTCCAATGTCTCTTTAAGTTTGTCGTCAACCAAAACCCTGATTTCGTCGAGCTTGGCCTTGTTTTCCTCTCGTATCTCTTTAAGGGCCTTGGCCATCTCCTCGCGGTTGCTCTTGCCGGTGGATTCGGATAGCTCATATAGCTCCTTCAGCCTTGTGGAGAACAGCTGAAGCTGGATTTTCTGCGACTGTGCCAGCGCGTCCACATTGCGGCCTATGGTCTCGCTCATCAGTCGGAAATGCTCGTTGTTCTCCATCCGGTTTTGAGAGTCGGAGTTTGCGCGGTCGCGGCGCGATTGGTCGGATTCCTCTCTGGTTACGGTTTCCAGGCGGTCGATGTCGCTCCGCAGCTCGTTGATGGTGTTTCGTGTGGTAGCCATGTTTACGATTACGGCAATGGCGATTGCTATCAGGAGTATCAGAATTGTTATTTCCATTTGTTTTCTGTCTAATTAAAGTGTACACAAAATAAATGAAATTTGCTTATAAAAACAAATATTTTTTTTAGTTTGCAAAATGTTTTATCTTTACGGCCATATTTGATATCAACAACACATTTATTATGAAGAAAATTTTGTATGTATTAGCTGTAATGCTTATATGCATAGGTCTGTCGTCGTGCAACAAGCATGGCTACAAGACTGTTCCATGTCCACATTTCAGTATGGTAAATTTATAGTGCTGGATTGCGATGGAAGTCGTTTATGGCATCGGAAACTATAGCAGCGGAAGTGCCTCGTGTGTTACGGTGGGCACATTCGACGGTCTGCACATTGGCCACAGGAAGATTATGCGCCATCTTGTGGATATAGCCCGCGCCCGCCGTCTCAGGAGCGTGGTGCTTACATTCGACCCGCACCCGCGGCAGATTCTGTGTCCCGGTGTGCCTGTGAGTTTTGTGCTTGGCCAGAGCGAGAAGATTGATGCTTTCAGGTCTCTGGGCATCGACTGCCTCGTGGTGCATCCGTTCAGCAGTCAATTTGCCTCGCTATCAGCTGAAGCATTCCTCCATGATACGCTGTGCAATCAGCTGAAAATGAAACACCTCGTCAAGGGCTTCAATAATCATTTCGGCTGCGACAGGTTGGGAGAACTGGCCGCCATCAGGCAGATGGGAGATAAGGCCGGATTTCAAGTTACTCAGGTGGATGCTGAGGCGAGCGGTGGAGTGCAGGCTTCGTCTACGCTGCTCCGCGGTCTTATAAAGGAGGGGCGCATAGCCGAGGCCAACAGGATTCTCGGATACAGTTTCCCCATTACGGGAATTGTGGAGCACGGACGCATGATAGGCCGGGGAATCGGTTTCCCTACGGCCAATATCCGCGTGTGCGATGCCGGCAAGCTGATACCGGCCGCCGGAGTGTATGCCGCCGTGGCCACAGTGGATGGGGTGATGTATGCCGCAATGCTGAATGTGGGCTGCAATCCTACAGTAAACAGCGACAGCTCGCTGCTGAGCCTTGAGGCCCATCTTATTGGCTACGAGGGTGATCTGTATGGCCGTGAGCTGAAACTTGGCCTATTGGAACATCTGAGGGAAGAGCGCAGATTCCCTTCCCTGGATGCTTTGTCTTGTCAGCTGATGCGCGACCGGGAGTCGGTGGCCGCTATTTGTCGCCGAGAGTTTCCACAAATTGCTGAAGGTACTCGTTCTCGTTGATTACCACTCCGTCGCGGAAACACATGTAAATCTTTCCGTTCTTGAAATATGCTGTCTCCAGATAATTGGAATCCACATCGAGGATAATGTCCCTGCTCATGAATACTGGGGTCGACTTTTGGAAATAAATGTCTGTGCAGGCGTTGCTGTCGGCCAGTACAGAGATTTTTACTGTGTCGTTGTCCATCACAAACAGTACTATCTTCTCGTTCTCGTTTTCGTTTTTCTTTATCGTGGCCAGCTCTATGTTTTCGCGAATGGAGCTCACGTATTCATCTACTTTGTTGAAATAGTCGGCGTCGGTCATGCTGGAGGTCGAGTCGCCGGCGGCAGAGTCCGTGTTGAGCTCATCTCCTGAGTTTGCGTCGGTCTGGCAGTCTCCGCATGAGTATATCAAAAGTAGGCTGTTGATTAATAAAAGTAATAAATTTTTCCTCATATTTCATTTTTGGTTTTTTCCTTTTTTGCCGCTTGTATTGTTTTTTTTGGGTAGCTAATGGCGAGTAATATATCACGCCATTAGCTGCCAAAAAAATATAACTGAACTATCCCTTGAGACCGCCGGTGATTGCGATGGTCTCGCCGGTGATGTATGCGGCATCGTCTGATGCGAGGAAGGCCGCGAGAGCCGCTACCTCCTCTGCCTCGCCAAAACGGCCGAGGGCTATTCCCTTCTTGAGCTCCTCCTCGTCGAGGGCAGATGTCATGTCGGTCTTTATGAAGCCCGGTGCTATGGCGTTTACGGTGATGTTCTTCATTCCCACCTCCTTGCTGAGGGCCTTGGTGGCGGCTATGATGGCGCCCTTGGCGGCTGAGTAGTTGCACTGGCCAGGCAGTCCTATGAGGCCCGATACCGATGCCATGTTGATGATGCGGCCGTGTTTCTTGCGGATCATCTTCTTTACTACTGTCCTTGTTACGTTGAAGAATCCGTCGAGGCTGGTGCTGAGCACTTTGTGCCATGCCTCCGGCTCCATCATGGGGAGCAGCGAGTCGGCGGTAACTCCGGCGTTGTTTACCAGTACGTCGATGTATGCGTCCTTGTGCTCGTTTTGCCATTTCTCTATGGCGGCCTGGGTCTCCTCAAGGTTGGCCACGTCGAATTTTATGATTTCGCCTTCCTGGCCGGCCTCCTTGCAGAGTGCGAGGGTTTCCTCGGCCTTGGCGGCATTGGATACGTAGTTGATGAGTACGTAGTAGCCCTGGCTGGCGAGCTTTACGCAGATGGCGCGGCCGATACCGCGGCTTCCGCCTGTTACTAATGCGTATTTCATTGTCTTGTAATGTTTTGGATTATTTTGTTAGTAATATAGTTCTTCTTCCTTGGCGTTCATGTATTTGGATGTGCTGATGAGCGCGGCTATGAATGTGATGCCCAGGCCTATGAGCACTATGCCTATGAGTGTGGGCCAGAATGCCGATATCCTGAATACTCCGTTTACGATTTTCTCGATGAATGATATCGTAGCTGTGAGTCCGAGTGTGGATGCGAGTATGGCTACGGCGCCTTGTATGAGCGAGTGCTTGATGTACGGACGCCTGATTCTCCATTTTGGCGCGCCTATCAGCTTGGCCGTGCGGATGTCAAACCTGTCGCCGCTCATCTGGAGGCGTACTGTGTTGTTTATGAGTATTATCGTGATTATCAGCAGTATGATGGTGAGTATGAATACTACCGATGCTATCTTGGAGATTACTGTGGTGGCGTTGGCGAGTACGTCGGTAGGGTAGTATACCTCGTCTACTACCTTGTTTTGTTTCAGCCTCTCCTTGATGCCCCTTATGCTGTCGATGTTGGAGTATGTGTCGGTGAGCTTGATCTCTATCTGGGAGTATAGCGGATTTTTGCCGAGTATCTCCAGAAAATCCTCACCGAGCTCCTTGGCAAGCTCCTTGGCGGCGTCGTCCTTGGATATGAATATGGTTTCGCGGGCAAAGTCGCTCTTGTCGAGGCTTTTCCTGAACTGCTCCACGTCGGCCTGCGACTTCTGGTCGTTGAGTATTACGGTCATCTTGATGTTCGATTTGAACATATCGCTGATGTGCTGTGTGTTCAGCAGAAGCATGAAGAATAGGCCCGCCATGTATAGCACCAGCGCTATGCAGAGCGTACTTGTGAAGTACGATGTCATGAGCTTGCGCCTGTAGTATTTGCTGGTAGAGGCTTGGGGTTTTTCTGTTTGTTCCATATTTGCTTTGTGTACGTTTGTTTGATGTAGTAGTTATATTCAATCCGCAAATATATAAAAATATTGTGCAGTTGCAAAAAAGTCAGCCTACAATTTTTATTTTATGCTTTCCGCATATAGATTGTGGGCTGACTGTCAGTGAGTAATGTATGTAGTATTATATTAGAAGTTGAACCTGCACATATTTGCGAAAATCTCGGCGCGCTCGCGTGCCTTGCTCTCGGTGAGGCTCAGGAGGTTTTCTGTTCCGAACTTCTCGCAGCAGAAGGATCCCGTTACGCTGCCGGCTATGATGGCCGCCTTGATAGTCTCGAAGTCGGTTTTGCCCTTGGATGCTATGTATCCGCAGAATCCTCCCGCAAAGCTGTCGCCGGCGCCGGTTGGGTCGCATACGGTCTCCAGCGGAAGGGCAGGGGCAAAGAATATCTCGCCGTCCCTTGAGAACAGGAGGGCGCCGTTGTCACCTTTCTTTATTATAAGGTATTGGAGTCCCTTGGCGAGGATTGCCTTGGCGGCTTTTACTAGATTGTCGGTTCCGGATAGCTGACGTGCCTCCTCGTCGTTGATGGTGAGTACGTCTACCATCGAGATTGTCTTCTCCAGCTCCTTTGGGGTGCTGTCCATCCAGAAGTTCATGGTGTCCATTACTATCAGCTTGGGGCGGCGTGTCATCTGCTCTATTACGCTGCGCTGTATTGATGGATGGGTATTGCCGAGCATCAGGATGTCGGAATCCTTGTAGCTCTCAGGCACCACGGGGCTGAAGTTGGCGAATACGTTGAGCTCGGTAACGAGTGTCTCGCGGTGGTTCATGTCCTTGCTGTATCGTCCTTTCCAGAACATTGTCTTGCCGTCTTTCTCTATCTTGATGCCGTCGGTATTGATGCCGTTCTTATTGAGAATGCTGATGTATTCCTGTGGAAAGTCGCCGCCTACCACCGATACTATCTGTGGCTGGGCTCCAAATCCTCTTGCCGCGAGGGCTATGTATGGTGCCGCACCGCCAATTATCTTGTCTGTTTTGGCTTCGGCGGTCTCTATGGCGTCGAAAGCCACACTTCCTACTATTAATAACTTGCTCATTATTAAATGTTTTAAAAAATAATTAGTTTGACTTGAAATTTTTTTCAAAAATAATTTTTTTTTTCGAAAAATCCAACTTATCTTTGCACTGCAAAAATGAAAAAAACATTCTTCAATAGCTCAGTTGGTTAGAGCATCTGACTGTTAATCAGAGGGTCCCTGGTTCAAGTCCAGGTTGAAGAGCTTAGTAATACATAATTTTTTGTTTTTGTTTTTTTTCTCCGATAGCTCAGTTGGTTAGAGCATCTGACTGTTAATCAGAGGGTCCCTGGTTCAAGTCCAGGTTGAAGAGCTCCAAATCCAGGATACTCCATTCAGTATTCTGGATTTTTTTTCCCCGAAACATTTTTTAATCAACACTGAAATATAAAAGAGGCGCTATCCGTGATGGACTGCGCCTCTTGTTTTTGTGTGCGTCTCTACTCGTTGTATGGAAAACCCCAAGTAAAAATCAAAACGGTGTTTTGATTATGTACTTGGGTTTATTGAAATTTTGACCCCTTCGGGGTCTTTGTCCGTTTTATGTCCTTTAATTCCTTATTCCTTGCCGACGAAAATCACTGCGCCGTCGTGTGGCACGTTGATCTTGTAGGTCTTGTTCTTGGATGGCTTGATGGTCTTCATGCTGCCGTTCAGGTTCATGTCGTCGGCATACATTGTGATGTCGCATCCGAGCATTGGGAGCGAAATCTCGCGCTTGAGCGGTTCCTGCATTGCGTTGATGGCCACTATGTACCAAGTGTGACCTTTCTTGCGGCCCATGATGAGGTACTTGCCGGGGTAGGCGTGAATGAGCTTGATGTCGTCCCATGTGGTTGGCACTTTCTTCAGGAAGTCGAGTTTCCAAGGCTCGTTTTCCTTTGTGATTCTTGGATAGAGCGCCAGGTGATTGAGCGGACACTGGAACAATACAGCTACCGCCATCTGGAATACGTCGGAAGTCACACGGTGACCGCCCCAGATTGTGGTGTCGTTGGCTGTGTTGAAGTAATCGTTGAAGGTGACTCCACCATAATCCATGGAAGCCACGGAGTTGCGTATCAGCGGATGAAGTGTGGCGTTGTAGCTTTCCTGTCGGCAGAACTCGTCACCGAAGTGGAGATTCTCGCTGGCCAATACAGCCTCGTTGCCTATGAAGTTAGGATACATTCTTTCCCATCCGCGTGGAAGTGTGGCGCCGTGGAAGATTACCTGAAGGCCAAAGTCGTTGGCGTCGGCCAGGATGTCCTCGTAGAGTTGCATTGTCTGCTGCTTGTCGCTGCCCATGAAATCCACCTTGATACCTCGGATGCCAATTGATTTCATCCACGCCATCTCCTTCCTACGCTTTATTATATTGTTCATGATGTTGCGTGGAGTCTGAGGCGCGTCGTTCCAGTAGCCGTTGCTGTTGTACCAGAGGAAAAGGCTTACGCCCTTGCTCAATGCGTATTTCGAGAGTATCTCGATACTGTCGCGGCCTATCTGACGGTCCCACCAGTTATCTACCAAAACCGACTTGTAGCCCATCTTGGCGGTAAAGTCGATGTATTCCATCTGGTCCTTGTAGTTTACCGACTCGTCGAAACCGATAATCCAGCTCCATGTGCCTGCGCCGTAGTCGTATGTCTTGCTTGGCTCATACAATGGCTCCACAAAGTCCCATGGAATTGTGGTCTCTGCGATAGGAGCGAGGTCGCTGCCCACGGTGATAGTGCGCCATGGAGTAGCGCCGGGAAGTGGGATTCCGGGAGCTGATGTTCCGTTGTAGTTGAAGTCGGCGTCCATAGGGTTGGCTATCTTGTATTTCCCGTCCTTCTCGCATACGAGGTGGCTTCCGCAGTAGGCCGATGTTACTCCTGTCTCAGATATCAATACCCAGCCGTTGGGAGTCTTGAAAAGACATGGGAAAATAAATCCTGCACCGTCGAAGTTCTTGCCCATGTCATCATCGGCGTAATATGGGAGCTCGTAGCTTGGGGCTGTGCGGCTCCATCCGGTGTTGCCCTTCATCTGCGGCGATAGGAATGTCTTGGTGCCGGCCGGCATGTTGAAGTGGGTCTGGTCGTCCTTGATTACGGCGCAGTAGATCGAGTCGTTCTCGTAGCCGCCGGGGATGCGTTTCATCAGGTAGCGGAAGGCGATGTCGTTGTTCTTTACCATTACCTCGAGGTCGAATACCGGTGTGCCGTTCTGCCTGAATGGTATTATGATGTGGGTGGCGCCTACTTCTATCTGGCTCTTCTTGAGCACCTGGGATTGATAGCTGAATTTCTCGAATGTGGTTGGGGATGCGGCCTCTTTGTTGTATTCCAGATTCTTGGTGAAATCGCCGGCGTCGGTCAACAGTCCCAATGGCGAATCTTCTATCACAGTCTGGCCCTTGTAGACCACTGAGTAGCTTGCTTTGCCCTTCTCGTTGTTTACAATGAACTGGAGGTTGCCGTCAATGCTGTGTGTTGTTACCTTGGCGGAGTTTTGGCCATTAGCTGCCATGCCTGCGGCCAGCAGCAATGCTAATAATATTGGTTTTCTCATATTTAGTTTGGTTTGTAAAATAGAATTGATTGCTATGCAAAGTAAACAAAAAAATACTATTACTCAAAAATTAATTTTTATTTTGTGTTGAGGTCTATTTTTTTTATTATATTTGCAACCTGCAAATTGTACTTATTATTATAAAATCAAGCGTAAGATGAATCGATTAGCATTAGTATTGTGTATCGGCGTTATTGCCTCGTTGCTCGGCGGTTGCGGTGATGGCGGCACCAAAAAGAGGAAAAACCATAACAACAGCTCGGTGGAGGTCACTGAGGTTGCCAATGTGGTGTATACCAAGTATGGTATTCCATTGCCAGTGGATCTGTTCACATATCTTGTGAAGGAGGAGATTCCATATAATGTGGACTTGCTGATACCTCTCGAAAACCGCGAGAGATACACCAAGGAGACCAAGCAGGCCATGGCGTTGGGCGCTTATTCCGCCGATATCGCCTATTGCTCTATGTACAAGCGCCAGCAGGAGGTTTTGGATTATTTCAACTGCTCGTTTAAGCTGGCCGACCGTCTCGATATTTCTGAAGGTTTCAATTTCAGATATGTGGAGCGCATGGAGAGTAATGTGAATTCTGCCGACTCGCTGAGCCAGATAGCCGGCGAGAGCTACTGGAAGGCTTGCAACTTCCTCAATGAGAACGAGAAAAACAATATTCTGCCTTTCGTAATATATGGCGGATGGGTGGAGAGCCAGTATCTCACCATCTGCTCCAACGACCTGAAGTCTACACGCGAGGTGATTATGAATCAGCAGGAGGGCCTGCTTAATCTTATCAGCTTCCTCTATGAGGTGATGATAGAGAGCTCGGCTTTCTATTACAACTATGATATCAAGACCATCATCTTCAAGCTCAATAATATCAAGAAGGTGTACGACAAGATACCAGGCAAGGAGATCGACGCACAGCTCTACAACGACATCTGTCTCAAGATCAAGGCAATGCGTGCCGAGCTTGTGGATGCCGAGCAGTAATTGATTTTTTTTTGATAAAACCCCATATTAAAGATTTTAGCTAAATGAAGATTGCAGTAGATTTCGACGGAACTGTAGTTACCGACGCCTATCCCGAGATAGGCAAGCCGATGCCTTTTGCATTGCAGACTCTCAAGGAGCTCAGCAAGAAGCATCAGATTATTCTGTGGACTTGCCGTGTGGGCCATTATCTCGATGAGGCCGTAAAATTGCTGGAGGACGGCGGGGTCAAGCTCTTTGCCGTCAATTGCAACTATCCCGACGAGGATAAGACCGACAAGCATTTTATGAGGAAGCTGGATGCCGACATGTTTATCGACGACCGCAATTTCGGCGGTTTCCCGGGGTGGGGAGAGGTTTGGAAACAGTTAGGCGACGGTGTTCCCGAGCCTGAGCCGGCTAAGAAGAAAAAATGGTTTTGGCAAAGATAGTTTCCTGAAAAATGTTTTATGAATTTATGATCGATGTGGTGGTACAGACTGTACTCATCACATTCTTTGTTTTATCAATGTTGCTCCTGCTCGAGTACCTCAATGTGCGCACATCGGGCAAGAGCAACAATTTTGTTCAGAGGCATTCCAATCTTCAGATTTTCATATCGTCGCTCATGGGACTGATGCCCGGATGCGTGGGCTCATACGCCGTGGTGTCCATGTATACCCACAATGTGGTGGGTTTTGGCGCGCTGATGGCCAACCTTATAGCCACCACCGGCGAAGACGGCTGGCTGATGCTTGGAATGATGCCCGGCAAGGCCCTCGTGATATTCGGAGTGCTCTTCGCGATATCGGTGGCCGTGGGCTACGGAGTCAATTTCCTGTCCAAGCACAAG